>CAZOWC010000158.1:0-3081 GCA_964583375.1 uncultured Flavobacteriaceae bacterium | reverse complement strand
CTTAGGAGTATTTATTATTGGCGCCAATATAGGTATAGTAATGTTTTATCAATCGTTATCATTGGTTTCAACCCAATTCAATCACGCCAACATCAAGCTTCCAAAAAAAGTGGATTTGTATTTGAGTTATTTTTTGGTTTCTCCAGACATGCATAAAACGCATCACCATTATAGATTGCCTTACACTGATGCTAATTTTGGAAATATTTTTTCCATCTGGGATCGCTTACTAGGAACTTATCTTCCATTTGATCGAGAAAAGCTAGTTTATGGAGTGGACGTTTTTTTTGATGAAAAAGCCAATGGGAAAATTTCAAATTTATTGAAGCAACCTTTCCAGCACTACTCTAAGTCTACCCTGACTCCAAAAACAAAATCTTAAGAAAGTATTTTAACCAAGTCAGATAATGAATGAGCTGATTGCTTTCCAGAATCCATGTTCTTGAGAACAAATTGTTTATTTTCTAGTTCTTGAGAACCTATTAGTACCACCTTGGTCATCTTTTTGGCATTAGCGTATGCTAGTTGTTTTTTGAGTTTGACTTCGCTCGGATACAATTCACACTCAATTCCGTGCTTCCTTAATTCATTGACAAATTTATAGGCTACTGATACTGGAGCGTCTCCAAAATTGGTGAATAAAATATCAGCAGTAGAATTTAAAGATTCTGGAAATAACTCCAATGCCTCCATCACCAAATAGATTCGCTCAAAACCAAACGAAATTCCTATCCCACTCATATTTTTTAAGCCAAAGGTATCCGTAAGGTCATCGTAACGGCCTCCGCCTCCTATAGAACCCATTTTAACATCTTCTGGAGCATTTACCTCCACTATCATACCTGTGTAGTAATGTAGACCTCTTGCCAAGGTCAAATCAAAGCTAAGGGTTACTGCTTCAAGAGAAGTCTTTTCAAGTTCTGAGATTATAAATTTCATTTCAGTGATTCCCTCAAGTCCTTCCTGCTGATCAGCGAGTAGCGTTTCTAATGATTGCATCTGCTCAGTTGCAGTTCCTTCCAATTTTAATAAGTGTTCTAGAGTACTAATGGATTTTGAACTGAAACCCTTAGAGGTCAATTCTTTGATTACACCCTCCTTACCAATCTTATCTATTTTATCTAGAGTGATCGTGAAGGATGTAAGCTCAGATGCTTCACCCAATAAACCTGCGATACCAGTCAGAATTTTACGATGATTTATTTTTAAAGTAATACCATTCATTTTTAAATCTGAAAACACCCGATCGTAGAGTGTGAGCATTTCAATTTCTTGCCATAGTGAACGTGAACCAACAATATCTGCATCGCATTGATAAAATTCTTGAAAGCGACCGTGTTGAGGACGATCTGCGCGCCACACTGGCTGAATTTGATATCTCCTAAAAGGAAACGTAAGCTCGTTTTGATGTTGAGCAACGTAGCGTGCTAAAGGCACTGTCAAATCATACCGAAGTGCTTTTTCAGAAACAGAACGGATGAATTGCTCTGTTTTTTCTTTTTCCAATGCTGCTACGTCCGCTTTTTTAACTCTATCACCAGAGTTTAAGATTTTAAAAACCAATCGATCACCTTCCTCCCCATAAACACCAGTAAGTGTCTCTAAACGCTCAAATGAAGGAGTCTCAATAGGCTGAAAACCAAAAGTTTCGAAGGCATTTTGAAGAAGCTGTTTAAGATAGTTTCTTCTTCCTACTTCGATTGAAGAGAAATCTCTTGTTCCTTTTGGTGTTATGGGTTTAATTGGCATAGTCAGGTTTGTCTTACAAATATCTTCTATTTTGACGAAATGGAAAAAAAAGTTTCCAATGCTTTGAAGCGTTTCCCCTCAGACTGTACTGCTCCTTTTTTTAAATAATCATAAACAAAATCATTTCGACCACTAGTATAGGCTCGACTTCCTTGATAGATGTTGACTTGATCAGAATCAATATGATCTAAAACCCACTGAAAACCAGATGAAGTTTCTAAATCAATTTCCAATTTTTCAACCTTAAGGATAATTACTGAGGCTGTTTTTTCTAAAATTTCAAATAAAAACAATTGATCAAGGGTTGAAAATTCCAAAAATTCACAACTACTGATAATTTTATCCCAAACAACATCACTAAATAAATCTAGCAAGAGCTCTACTTTTTTAGGTTGATTTTTTTTTATTTCCTTCCACTTGGATTTATCCAGACCTTGTGTTGCGAGAAACACAGCAAATTCTTGATGTAATGCTTCAAACTGTTGATGGACAAGTCTATGATATTTCACTTTATATTATAGAGTAAAAAAAAAGTCCGCTACTCGCGGACTTTAAAAATATTTATGCCTTCGCGTCAGGTACTATCTCAAAGGGGAATTCAAAACTTACCTCTCTGTGTAATCGAATAGTAGCAATATATTTACCTAAACGCTTGATGTTTTTACCAGGTAGGCTAATATATTTTTTATCCAATTCACTCGTCTGGGCACTAATCATACTTGCAAGATCAGCGTTAGTAACAGAGCCAAATAGCTTATCTCCTGATCCCACTTTTGATAAAATTTGGATTTTTAGTGCTTTGATTTCCTCTGCTCTATTCTGAGCGGCTTCAATGATTGATTTCTCTTTAAAAGCTTTTTGCTTTAAGTTTTCAGCTAAAACTTTTCTCGCAGATATAGTCGCCATAATAGCTTTACCTTGAGGGATTAAAAAGTTACGCCCATAACCATTTTTAACACTCACAATTTCATCTTTGAATCCAAGATTTTGAACGTCTTCTTTTAATATTAATTCCATGATGAATACTTTATTATTTTAACATATCAGCTACGTATGGCATCAAAGCCAAATGACGTGCTCTTTTTACAGCAACAGAAACCTTTCTCTGATATTTGAGAGATGTCCCAGTTAGTCTTCGAGGTAAAATTTTACCTTGTTCGTTTACAAATTTTAATAAGAACTCTGGATCTTTATAGTCAACATACTTAATGCCAGTTCTTTTGAAACGACAATATTTCTTATGTGTTGAAGTATCTATGTTCAACGGGGTTAGATACCGAATTTCACCTTCTTTTTTTCCTGAATTTTGTTCTTCTATTTTAGACATTGCTT
>CAZOWC010000157.1:0-3101 GCA_964583375.1 uncultured Flavobacteriaceae bacterium | reverse complement strand
AATATTGAGCATTTAATGAAATTGTACCTAATAATAAAATTGATAATAATAATTTCTTCATTTTAATTGATTTATGATTAATAATACCCCTAAGATAGAGAGAATAGAGCTTTCGACAAAAAATGTTACAAACTTTCCACAAACAACTCCTCATTAAAATCACTTTAAGAAATCGCATGGTTAAGACAATGATATCAATGGATTAGAAGCAATTTGGATTGAAGGAAACGGTATAAAAGAAAAAATGATTCTACTACTCACCTCCCCCACCGTCACCACCACCGCTGTCACCACCCCCTGTATCCCCTCCATAAAAAGAACCATAATCTCCTCCTGCAGAAGGGATATTATTGATGTTTATTTGAAATTCATCTAATACAAGACTAACCTCTTTGGGGTTAAATTTTTTAGGGAGTTTTGAATCTGATATATTTCCGTTTTTTAAATCAAGAATATATACTTTTTTTGAGCTATAGATATTGTATTTTCCGTTGAGTAAAATTACTTTTGGTGACGACCATCGGAATGGTGATTTAATTTTAAATATTTCTTTTCCAGAATCTATATCTACACCTGTAAAATATTTCTTTTTATTGTAAAAAATTAAGGTTTTACCTACAATATGAACTGAATAAAAAACATCTTCAATTTCCCATAGAATCTCACCTTTCTGAAAATCAATTATGTGAGAGTAGGATATCCCCCAATTAGAATATGTCGTAACAAAAACATAATTCTCAACTCTTGACAACCCACTTACCTTGTAATTAAATTCTATAACCCATTCATAATTATTATCCTTAGAATCATATTTAAAAACTTTTTTTTTCTCTGAAAATAAAATACTGTTCCTCGTATTCATTTTAATTGATTTATGACTAATAATATCTCTAAAATATAGAGAATTGGTGTTTTTATAAAACGTTACAAACTTTCCCCAAACAAAACCCATAAAACTAATACAAGAAATATCAAATTAAGGCAATGATATCAGTCGATTAGAAAGGGTTTGGATTGTATCAAGTCGTGTAAAAGAAAAACCCTCCACTTGGGAGGGCTACTTTACACTCAAATAACAGGTGTATTTAGTTTGGCGATTGAAGCCTGAATTTCTTCATCAGATAGCTCGTGTTTTATAATGTTGCCATCGAAATAATCTTGATATGCCTTCATATCAAAATTACCATGACCACATAAATTGAAAAGAATAGTTTCTGACTTACCTTCGCGCTTGCATCTATCGGCTTCAGCAACTACAGTAGCAATAGCATGTGTAGCTTCAGGAGCCGGTATAATACCCTCCGATCTTGCAAATGTTACTCCAGCTTCAAAAACCTCTAAATTATCATGAGCAACAGCTTCAATCAAATTGTCTTTCAGAAGTTGACTAACTATAACACCAGCACCGTGATAACGCAATCCTCCAGCATGAATGGGTGCAGGCACAAAGTCGTGACCTAAAGTATACATCGGCAACAATGGGGTCATTCCAGCAGTATCTCCAAAATCATATCTAAAAACCCCCTTGGTTAGCTTTGGACATGAAGAAGGTTCACTAGCGATACAACGAATTGATTTTCCTTCGTCAAAATTTAATCTCAGAAATGGAAAGCTCAAGCCAGCAAAGTTCGAACCTCCTCCAAAAGGAGCAATTACTATATCAGGAAGATCACCTGCCATTTCCATTTGCTTAATGGCTTCTTGACCCACAATGGTTTGATGCAGTTTTACATGATTCAAAACACTTCCTAATGCATATTTTGTGGTTTCGTTTTGAGTTGCTTTTTCAATGGCTTCAGATATCGCAATTCCCAATGACCCTGTAGTCTCAGGAGTTTCACTCAAAATTTTCTTTCCAATTTCTGTTGCTTCTGAGGGTGAAGGATGGACTTTGGCTCCCCAGGTGTTCATCATAACCTTACGATAAGGTTTATGGTCAAAGGATAATTTAACCATAAAAACCTCACATTCGATTCCAAAATGTTGGCATGCAAAGCTTAATGCACTACCCCACTGACCAGCACCCGTTTCAGTAGTAATTTTTTTTACACCTTCCATCTTATTATAGTAGGCTTGGGGTACTGCGGTATTAGGTTTGTGAGATCCTGTTGGGCTTGTTCCTTCGTACTTGTAGTATATCTTCGCTGGAGTGTCTAAAGCTTTCTCTAGTCCATAAGCCCTATACAATGGTGTAGGGCGCCAAATGGAATAGATGTTTCTGACTTCATCCGGTATAGGCACATATTTTTCTGTGTTAACTTCTTGTTTGATAAGTTCCATTGGGAACAAGGGTGCTAAGGATTCTGGACCTATAGGTTCCTTAGTTACCGGATGTAAGGGAGGCAGTGGCTTGTTGGGCATGTCTGCCACAATATTATACCAATTTTCAGGGATATCCTTTTCTTCCAATAAAAATTTACGTCTCATTGTTAGGTGTTTTTAATTCATATTAAACTTCGCATGTTTTAAATTACTCAATTAATTTATATTTGAGACTTCTTTCCTAAAATATTATTTCTTATTAAAATCCATTCCCCTGTGTTAGAATTAATACTGGATCTAAACTTTTAACTTTTAAATACAATGTCATAGTCAAAATCTTTACCTATGTGCTTATTTACATACTTTCACAATGCTTCACAATCATAGATTGGCTGATAGTCTCCTACTGATAAATTTCCCATTCAATATTTAACTTTCTTGTGTGTCATGTCTGCATTAGTACAATAAACATATTAACGTGTTTGTTGTTTAAATCTCCATTTATATGTTCTCCATACTGTATTCTTTAAGTGCTAAATCCCTTGTTTTAAATCATCGGCATATTCTCTTCATTAAGTTAAGTAAGTGACTTATATGATTAATAATGTTTTTAATGCTAAAGGGGATAAAATGTTTTATCAACACTTTTCTAAAAAAAATGATAATCAAATTATTACCAAATAGTTTTCTTTTATCATGTAATGCCAATTTAATATCTTTAATAATTATCTTGCAAAAAATATGTAATTTTAAAGATTTACAATTGAACATATGTTTGATTAAATTTTTTGTTCAAGTTTTCCCAATAGATTTAATAAAAAAAGGCATCTTTCTTCATT
>CAZOWC010000156.1:0-3155 GCA_964583375.1 uncultured Flavobacteriaceae bacterium | reverse complement strand
GCAAAATCTACAACCATCATTTCACTGGTAGGCTGGTAAGCTACACGCATGATTTTATGCCCCCTTTTTTCCATAGAATCTGCCAACTCTTTATGAGGGGAGTTGGTATTGAGAACTGTAGCGTGATCAAAAGGTTTTACTATAAGCGTATTTACGATGGCTTTAAGGTCACTAAAGTCCATTACCATTCCAAATTTGACGTGAGATTGGTCTTCAATGGGCTTTCCGACAACGGTAACGGAAAGTTTATAGCTGTGTCCGTGAACGTTTTTGCACAAACCGTCGTAGCCGTATAGGGCGTGACCTGTTTCAAACTTAAACTCTTTAGTAATTCGAATTCTATTACTCATCTGTTTTACAGTTTTTTAAGAATATCTTGTGTTGCTTTTTCTAAAGCTAAAGCAGCAGTGATTTCGGCATTTTTTGGGAGGATATGTTCCCAATGGGCTGTATCTTTCCAATGCAGTTTTCGGAGGTCTTGATTGGCTTTTTTAGGATAACCGGCCAAGCGAGATGCCATTTTGTAAACTTTTTGATTGAGTTCTTCCTCAGATTTGCAAACGGCAGTGTACAAACCTTGTTGTTCTGCCCATACCGCTGTTTTCCATTCGTGGGCGTCTAAGGAGAGTTGTGCAAATCTGGTATTACCGATCTTTCTAGATACAGCGGGTTCAATCACATAGGGTCCTATCCCGATGGATAATTCAGAAAGTTTGACCGAGGCCGTTTCCGAAGCAATGGCATAATCACAGGCGGCAACGAGACCTACACCTCCACCTACAACTTTTCCTTGAACTCTAACGATTACAAATTTGTCCAGCAAGCGGATACGATTGATCAAATTTGCAAAACCCATAAAAAAGTCAGTAGCCCGCTCTAAATTTGTAAGTGTTTTCATTTCTGAAAGTGAAGCACCACCGCAAAAAGCACGTTTCCCAGTACTTTGAATAACAATAACGTTTATATTTTTACTATTGGAGAGTAATTCGAGTTGTTTCTCTAGATCTATAAGAAGACTGGAGGGCAAAGAATTGCCTGCAGGATTACCAAACTCTAGATAACCGATTTGCTCTTTTTCAAAATGGGTAACGTATGCTTCCATAGGAGTGGTAAAAGTAGTGAACTAAATTCTTTTAACTACTTTTTCAAAACAGTGAAAAGGATCTTGACTTTGCTTTATAAAGTAAACATCTCCGAGCTTGGCATATCCTCTAGCTTTATAAAAACGAATGTTTCTTGAATTTTTACTAAAGGTGTCCAAACGAATGGAAATCATTTTTTCTCTTATGGCATAAGCTTCAGCAAAGTCCATCATTTGTCTTGCAATGCCTTGCTTTTGAACATTGGGGTGTACTGCTAAGCGGTGTATGTATAGATTTTTATGGCCGTCTGTAAGCCATTGGATGCTGTCGTATAGAGGATCTTTTTCTTGGGAGAACATAATACACCCTATTACAGCACCTTTGTTTTCATAAACGTATAAGTTTTGTTCTTCAATATCTTTTTTAAAGGCAGTTAAACTGGGATATTCTGAATTCCATTGATAAATCCCCTGATCAATAAGAGCAGCGGTACAAGCCTCTGTAATTTTTTTTATGGGAATGAGATCAGCTATCCTTGCTTTTCGAATCATTGAATTTTTTCCTTTAAAATAAGCATTGTACAAATAGAGTTAGTAATTTTGCAAAAAGAAAATTAATGCAGAACATACTCGTCCCACTAGGTTCATCCGATCATGCTGAAAGCAACTTGGCTTTTGCCATTGATTTTGCAGCCCATTTTAACAGCACTATTTATGTGATTGATGCTTACCCTGTTCACTCTTCTAAAGCTAGCTTGACAAACATCAATGCGCGTTTTGAGGAAGATAATATAAAAAGAATTAAAAAGATGGTTTCCATGGCCTCGCCCAAGGGAAATCAAATTAAAATCGTCAGTAGTGAACGCGATTTTATAGGGACTATCAAAAATTTAGACAAGACCATTGGCTTGGATTTGATCGTCACGGCACCTCTAAACAATGAAATTAACGATGAAGTTTTTCTTGGTAGAATTGCTGGAAGCGTAATCAAGCGAACAGAAATCCCAGTATTAGTTGCCCCGCTAGACAAATCATTTAGCCCTCCAGAAAGAATATTATTAGCTTTTAAAACGGGCGATGTAAAGGCTTCTAGTACTATTGCTCCACTGGTGAGTATTCAAGAAAAATTCATATCAAAATTAAAATTATTATTGGTAAAAGTTCCAGGTTTTGCTAATCGAAACCATCAACTCAATGACGAGCTTTTGCAGCGTTCAGATCAGCTATTGTACTCTGAAAATGCAACCGTTTATCAAGGAGTACTGGAACACTTTCAAGCGAATAAACCCGACTTATTAGCTGCGTTTAAACGCGAGCGAGGATTTTTTGAAAAACTGTGGGAACCTGACTTGATTTATAAAAAGGATTTTTACTGTACAGTACCCCTATTGGTATTAAAAAACAAGAACTAGCTAGTTGCTGTTGATCTCTAGAGCTGTATTTTTTACCCTTATTGTACTTGGAACAAACTCCCTGATGAGCCAGCGTTATGCTGGTTTAAGTGTCGACAATGACTTTTATTTTGGTATAGATCGCTATTACAGCAGCGGGATATTTTTAAAATATGGAACCTTAAAAAAGCATTACAAAGACTCAATAAATTATCCACTATATATATCAAAACACTGGACTTTAGGACAAGAAATCAATACGCCCTCACTTCGTTTGACCGATGATATTGAACGTATTGACTATCCATACAATGGATGGCTTTACATAGGCTACGAACAGGAGTATTTTAAGCATTTGGATTTTGGTTATGGATGGGGAATTCAATTGGGTACTACAGGAGCAGAAGCTTCCATCGCAAAATTTATGCAAAACACCTATCATATCTATATATTAAATCTGCCTCCACTTACCTGGGCGTATTCGATTCCCCAATCCTTTCACATAAATTTTGAATCAGCTTTGTACTGGGGTAAACGACTAAAAGGGAGTTTGAAGTGGGTTCAAGAAAACAGGATTCAGCTAGGGACTTTTAGAACTGCATTCAAAACGAGATTTGGGCTTCAGTGGTGTAATCTTAAAGGGCTTCCATTTTTTGGACAGCGTCTAGAAATCCAGAAAAAAG
>CAZOWC010000155.1:0-3196 GCA_964583375.1 uncultured Flavobacteriaceae bacterium | reverse complement strand
AACTTTTTAGTAAAAATAAAATAACTTAAGACAAAATTTGTTCCTGCCAATAGCATGAAGAAGCTAATAATGTATTGAATTAAGGGCTGATCTTTCCAAAAGGCAATACTGCTGTTTTTGGTAGAAAATCCTCCTGTAGATACGGTGCTCATCGCGTGATTGACCGCATCAAAAAGTGACATTCCTGCAAGCCAAAGCAATAGGGTTTCCAAAAAAGTGTAAACTAAATAAATCAACCAAAGACGTTTTGCTGTATCGGTAATTCTAGGATGTAATTTGTCACCCCCAGGTCCAGGTGCCTCAGCAGTAAACAATTGAATACCGCCAATCCCAAGGAAAGGAAGTATAGCAATTGCCAAAACAATAATTCCCATACCTCCTATCCAATGTGTAGTACTACGCCAAAATAATACTCCTTTGGGTATAGATTCTATATCGTTTAAAACTGTTGCTCCTGTAGTTGTATAACCAGACATTGCCTCAAAAAAACTGGATGTAAAGTCTGAAAATGTACCCGTCAACAAATAAGGAATTGTGCCAGATACTGCCATCAGTACCCAACCAAGACTTACTATAAGATACCCTTCCCTTTTTTGAATTTGTTTTTCGTGTTGGCGTCCATACAGCATAAACAGAAAACCAATGGAAAGAACCAAAAAAGCTGCAAGCGTAATTTCGAAGGCAACTCCGTCTTGGTGGCTGTAACTGACTAAAGCAGAAAGCAACATTAGCCCTCCGTTAAAAAGGAGTAAAACCCCCATCAGAAATACTATGATCTTATAATTGAGATTTAGCATCTGCCCTATTTATAGAAATAACTGCTCAATTCTTTTGATGGATCGCGGCAAGCAACACACAACAATACGGTCGCCCGCTTCAATCTTATAGTCGCCGAGCGCAATAATACCAACCTCTTGTTTAATCACCCCTCCAATGATGGCAGTCCTGGGGAAATCAATGTCTTTGATCCGATAATTTGCCACTTTAGAGCTTGCGTTAACAACAAATTCCAATATCTCTGCGTTCAAATTATTTAAGGTTGTCATATCGACAACATCCCCTTTTCTTATGTATCTGAAAATGGTGTTTGCTGTAAGTAATTTTTTATTGATCAAAGTATCAATACCAATAGAGTGAGACAATTGAAAATAATCCATGTTCTCGACCAAAGCAATGGTCTTTTTGACATTTTTTGTTTTTGCCATAAGGCAAGACATGATATTCGTTTCCGAGTTTTCAGTTACGGAGATAAAAGCATCCATACTGGACAAATCTTCTTCATCTAATAAATCTGAATTTCTTCCATCACCATGTATAACCAAAGCGTTGGGAAGTAGATCAGCAACCTCAAATGCTTTTTTCTTATTTTTTTCTAAAATAGTGACCTTAAATTTCTTCTCACAAAGCTCTCTAGCGGTATTGTATCCTATTTTACCGCCTCCTAAAATCATGATGTTTTTAATCTGAGTTTTTTTCTTGCCTGTAAGTTTATAGAGCTCTTCTACTCCTTCTTTAAGGGTAATAAAAAAAACAGTGTCCCCCTCTTCAAAACAAGTATCTCCTCTGGGGATCATGGTTGTTTGTGTTCCTTGTCTTTGAATGGCAATTGGCATAAAGTGTACATCAGGGAAAATAGACGCTGCATCCTTGACTGTTTTCCCAACAAAAGGAACATCCCCATCAAGCTTTGTTCCAATTAAAGTCAATGCACCTTCTTCAAAACCGTAACTATTAGAAAATGCTGACTGATCGAGCAACTGCTGGATTTCATTCGCGGCGAGTTCTTCTGGAGAAATCAGTTCATCAACACCAATTTCTTGAAAACTGATGGTCTCTTTCGCTCTAATAAATTCAAAATTAGATATTCTTGCGATGGTACGCTTAGACCCCAATTGCTTGGCAAGTGCACAAATGGTGATGTTTGTGGCCTCTTCAGAAGTTACTGCAATAAATAAATCTGAAGAAGCTACCTGAGCTTCTTCCATAAGAGATAAGGACAATGCATCTCCTTTTATTGCTTTGATATCCAAGTGGGATTCAGCATAGTTTAATCGCTCTTTTTCAGTATCAATCAATGTGATATCAAGCGATTCAAATGAAAGAAGTTTTGCCAAATGGAATCCAACTTCTCCGCCTCCTGCTATAATGATTTTCATATGAATGTATCAAAATACGAGCCAAATATACGAATATTAGGAATGGAAGTCTAAAATTCAGATGAACTTGAAAGCCAAATACCTATCTTTGCACAGCTATGAAACAATCAATTAAACCCGATCAAAATAAAGCTGAAACTAAGAAAATCCAGGTAACACTTATGTTTGATGGGATTTCTAGGAGTTACGATATTCTCAACAGAATCATTACCCTTGGAATTGATGTTTTGTGGCGTAAAAGAGTAGTCAACTTACTCAAAAAAGAACACCCCAAAAGTTTATTAGATGTTGCAACTGGGACAGGTGACCTTGTAATAGAGCTTGCTAAAATTGATGCAGAGAAAATTATAGGTTTAGATATTTCTCCAGGCATGCTAGAAATTGGCAAACAAAAGGTAGTAAATAAGCAATTGGACCATAGAATTGAAATGCAATTAGGAGATTCTGAAGCGCTAAAGTTCAAAAATGAAACATTTGATGGTGTCACTATTGCCTTTGGTATTCGAAATTTTGAAAATTTAAATTTAGGCTTACAAGAAATTTTTAGAGTCTTAAAACCCAATGGAACTTTGGTTGTTTTGGAAACAGCTGTCCCAAAAAACCCCCTCCTTAAAGTGTTTTATTCCTTTTATACTCAAAAAATTATGCCTTTTGTAGGAAAATTATTTTCAAAAAACCGTTCAGCATACCAATATCTTTCTGATTCTGCAGCCATTTTTCCCTACGGAGATGATTTTAACAATATTTTGCTTAAAAATGGGTTTATAGAAGTAGAAGATTTCCCACAAACCCTAGGGGTTTCTTCTATTTATTTTGCTAAAAAGCCTTAATGTTTTAAATAGAATAAAGTTTATCCTTATTGCTTGCCTTTTCGCAAATGCAATTCATTCGCAATATCCAGTTATCAGGGAACACCTTATCAACCTACCTTCTTTCGACAAAAAAATTGTTCACTATGGTTATTTTTTGGGGGTAAATCAATACGATTCAAAATTTGAGTACATTCAAAATTACTACAAAGAATTAAAGTTAAATGATAT
>CAZOWC010000154.1:0-3202 GCA_964583375.1 uncultured Flavobacteriaceae bacterium | reverse complement strand
TTGATCAAGGTGGTCTTGCTCCTCTAGGAACCAAGAGAACCAGTTGGACTTACAGGCAGCTTGAGACCATAGCCACCTGTTATAATTTTTCACTAACAGACCCCATTCAAAAAATTCCTCAAAAAGCCATGCAGGTAATATTAAAGGGAAGTCAGGAGAAGTTTAGTATCCCTTCAACCACTTTAGGAATTACCCGCTCGTATAAAATTGATTTTGAAGGACTTGAACACTATATAGAATCTTCCTATGAAGAATCAGCTACGGCTTCGATCAAGCGGTGGGCCTCTGGCTATATGGACAGTTATAATTGCAGTGGCTGTGATGGGTCACGTTTGCGTAAAGAAGCATTATATTTTAAACTTAATGAGTCTAATATCGGAGATTTAGTAAGTATGGATCTGCAAGATTTGTTTGAGTGGATATGCAATTTAGAATCTCATTTAAATACAAATGAAAAGAAAATTGCCACTGAGATTATTAAAGAAATTCGAGTCCGACTAAAGTTTTTATTGGACGTAGGCTTGGACTATTTACAGCTCAATCGTTCTTCTAAATCCCTTTCCGGAGGGGAAGCACAGCGAATTCGCTTAGCGACTCAAATTGGATCTCAATTGGTTGGAGTACTGTACATTTTGGACGAACCCAGTATCGGGTTGCACCAAAGAGACAACGATAGACTGATACACTCACTTATTGCTTTACGAGATTTGGGTAACTCAGTATTGGTTGTGGAACACGATAAAGACATGATGTTACGTTCAGACCATCTGATCGATATGGGGCCTTATGCAGGAAAAAAAGGTGGAGAAATCATTTCTCAAGGTACTCCGAAGGAAACCATGAGTGCGCACACACTTACCTCCCAATATTTGACCGCTGAATTGCGTATAGAAATTCCCAAGGCACGAAGAAAAGGAAATGGCAATTCAATTGATCTTTACGGATGTCAAGGCAATAATTTAAAAAATATAGATGTTGAATTTCCTTTAGGCTTAATGATCGGCGTGACTGGAGTTTCGGGTAGTGGAAAATCCACCTTGATCAATGAAACACTGTATCCCATACTTAATGAACATATATTCAATGGAGTGAAGGTGCCTTTAGCTTACTCTAAAATAAAAGGGCTAAAGCATATAGATAAAGTAGTTGACATCAACCAAAGTCCAATAGGAAGAACACCTAGAAGTAATCCAGCGACCTATTGCGGTGTATTCAGCGAAATCAGAAGCTTGTTTACCCTAACTCCTGAAGCTCAAATACGAGGTTATAAACCCGGACGATTTAGTTTTAATGTTGTCGGTGGCCGATGCGAAACTTGCCAAGGAGGAGGTCTAAAAGTCATCGAAATGAATTTTTTACCCGATGTATATGTAGAATGTGAAAGCTGTAGAGGAAGAAGATTTAATCGGGATACCTTGGAAATACGGTACAAAGGGAAATCGATATCAGATGTACTTAATATGTCTATAAATGAGGCCTGTGGTTTTTTTGAAGCCCTCCCTAAAATATACCGTAAACTGAAAATGATTCAAGATGTTGGTTTGGGTTATATTACTTTAGGTCAGTCCTCTACTACTCTATCTGGAGGAGAAGCCCAACGAATAAAATTAGCCAGTGAGCTTTCTAAAAAAGATACTGGAAAAACCTTTTATATATTAGATGAACCTACTACTGGATTACATTTTGAAGATATTCGAGTACTATTAGACGTGCTAAATCGGTTGGTAAACAAGGGAAATACAGTGCTGATTATTGAACACAATTTGGATGTTATCAAACAAGTAGATCACGTAATCGACATTGGTCCGGAAGGAGGTCGAAAAGGAGGTGAATTACTCTTTAGTGGAACACCTGAAGAGCTGGTGAAAATTAAAAAAAGTTATACTGCTCAGTTCCTAGTTAAAGAATTAGAAAAATAATTAAAGCCTGCAATTTCATGAAAAAAAATCAAGCAAAAAACTGGAGCGAAATAAAATCAAACGACTCTTGGGCACTGTTTAAAATTATGAGCGAGTTTGTAGAAGGCTACGAAACTCTTAGTGCTATTGGCCCCTGTATTTCCATTTTTGGGTCTGCAAGAACCCAAGAAGGTGATTTAAATTATCAATTAACCATTTCTATTGCAGAAGCGATAGCAGAGTCCGGATACGGTATTATAAGTGGTGGTGGACCAGGTATTATGGAGGCCGCAAACAAAGGAGCTCAAAAAGCAGGAGGGATTTCTGTTGGTCTGAATATTGAATTACCTTTTGAACAACAAAGTAATCCTTATATTGATCAGGATAAGCTTATTAATTTTCAGTATTTCTTTGTTCGCAAAGTAATGTTTGTTAAATATGCTCAAGGTTTTGTGGTAATGCCAGGTGGTGTGGGTACACTAGACGAACTTTTTGAGGCGTATACTTTAATTCAGACCGATAAGGTCAGTAAATTCCCTATCATACTTGTGGGAAGAGACTATTGGAGCGGATTGTTGGATTGGATTAAAGAACCGGTACTCAAAGAAAAAAACATCAGCCCCAAAGATTTAGATTTAATTGAATTAGTGGATACTAAAAATGAAGTAATGGATTGTTTAAACCGATTCTATATTAAAGACAATTACAAACCAAATTTCTAAATGCGCAAGGGTACTCATTTATACATGCTATTGGTTTTTTTGTTTTGCTCCGTAAGCATGGCTTGGAGTCAAACAAAATACATCTTTGATGTAGCCTTAAATATTGAAGAGGAATTGCTAACTGTTTCACAAACGATAGAATACACAAATACCAGTGATAAGTCCCTTGATACACTTTACTTGTATGATTGGGCAAATTCTTATCAAGGAGAACCTGCCCCACTCGCCAAACATTTGGCCAATGAATTCAATAGAAGTTTTTACATTAGTGCAAACAGTAAATTGGGGTATACTCAAATAGATACTCTTTATGCAGAAGGGATTTCTAGTTGGTCGCGATTAGAGGATCAGTTGGACATCATAAAAATTAACTTGGTTAATCGTCTGGATTCTGGTGAACAAATCAAGATCAATTTAAATTATGTGGTTAAAATTCCTGATGATAAATTTACAGGTGTCGGGATTAATTCAGATAAAGGGGTATTGCTCCGTGATTTATTCATTACTGTTGCACCAGACTACAATGACGAGTGGCTTTTAAACAGTAATCTTGGATTTAGGGATTACAGCAGTCTACCAAGT
>CAZOWC010000153.1:0-3237 GCA_964583375.1 uncultured Flavobacteriaceae bacterium | reverse complement strand
GGCTATAGCTTTGCCCTTCGTTATTGCTATTCTGAGCTTTATAAAGCCAATCCAGAAAAAGCAAAAAATCAACTTTTAAGATTAAGACCTGGGATTTTAAAGAATTTTCAACAGCTTTCCGATTTTTGGAAAAAATTCCAAAATCCTTTTGAACCCTATTTTAAAAAAGGCTACGATTCATATTTGAAGGCGAATGGACAATCAAAGGGAATTCTAAGTTACAATGCCATGGTGAGTATGGTTATCGCGCATACTTTGGAAGGAGAATTAGCAACCGAATAATATTATTCATTTCTTTGTTAGAGTTTTGCGACATCAAACACCTTTATTTTAGTGAAATATTTATCCAGTATTAAAAATCCAGAAATCAAGCGTCTAAGACTTCTTTCTCAGAAATCACGGGAACGTAAAAAACAAGGCTTACTTGTTATCGAAGGTATGCGTGAACTCGAAAAAGCTACTGCAGGAAATTACAAGATTACTGGGCTTTTTATAAAGGAAGGATTTGAATCTGAATTTCAGGTCCTCACAACTAAATTAAGTGAAGTAGATCTTTTTTTAGTTTCCAATAGTATTTTTGAACAAATCAGTTTTCGCTCAGGCTCAGAAAAAGTTATGGCAATAGCTGAATCAAAAAACCACAGCTTAAGCAAATTTAAATTAAATAAAAATGCTCTAATCTTAGTTGTTGAAGCGCCTGAAAAGCCAGGAAACATTGGGGCTTTATATCGAACAGCTGCAGCGGCAGATTTTGATGGAGTCATCATCGCTAATCCCAAAACAGATTTTTACAACCCAAACAGCATCCGCTCTAGTCTGGGTTGCCTTTTTGCTTTACCAACTGCTATCGGAACTTCTCATGAAGTCATCAACTATTTAAATGACAATGAATATTTAATCGCTACCGCAGTACTTCAGCCTGATGCACTTGCTTATGACGAATTTGATTACAAAACACCCTGTGCCTTGGTAATGGGAACCGAAAGTTCTGGCCTAAATACAAATTGGCTTGAGGCCTCCCATCAACATTTAATTATTCCTATGTCATCAAAAGTAGATTCATTAAATTTATCTGTTTCGGCAGGGATTTTGATGTATCAAGCTAGAAGAAAAAAAATTGAATAGCAGACGCATTTAAATCTCTAGTATATTATTAATGAAATGATTGTTGACGAAGAATTAGAAAACAAAGAAATTGCCAAGCAGTATAAAGAACTGCTTCGTATCAGCTATCAAACACTGAGCGAAAAGGACAAAAAGATGATTCGCCTAGCTTTTGATACTGCAGTTGAGGCGCATAGCGACCAGAGAAGAAAATCTGGAGAGGCTTATATTTTCCACCCCATCAACGTTGCAAAAATAGTCGCCCAACAAATCGGTCTCGATGCAACTTCTATTTGTGCTGCACTTCTCCACGATGTAGTTGAAGACACTCGCTTTACTCTAGAGGATATCGAACGACTTCTTGGAAATACAGTTGCCAAAATTGTTCATGGCTTAACTAAGATCTCCAGTCTTAAAAAAGATAAAAATATTTCTCTACAGGCAGAAAATTTTAGAAAAATGTTGTTGACTTTAAATGATGATGTTCGAGTCATCATTATTAAAATCGCTGATCGCTTGCACAATATGCAAACTATGGATTCCATGCCTGAATACAAGCAAGTTAAAATTGCATCCGAAACGCTCTACATCTATGCCCCTTTAGCACACCGAATCGGCTTGTACAACGTCAAAACAGAATTGGAAGACCTGAGTTTAAAATATACTGAATCTCAGCGCTTTCAATCCATCAAAAGTAAGATTGAGGAAAGCTACGAAGCTCAAGAGGAATACATAAAAACCTTTTCGAAATTTCTTTCTGATGAATTAGATAAGGAGCGTCTTAAGTACGTTGTTAAGGGGAGAAGCAAGTCCATATATTCTATTCATCGAAAAATGCTTACCCAAAACATACCTTTTGAGAAGGTTTTCGACAAATTTGCTATGCGGATCGTATTTAAGAGTACTCGAGCAAAAGAAAAACTTTTAGCTTGGAAAATCTATTCTATAGTAACCGATCATTTCACTCCTAACCCAACACGTCTGCGCGATTGGATTTCTGCACCTAAATCAAATGGATACGAAGCCCTTCACATCACGGTTATGGGGCCTCAAAACAAATGGATAGAGATTCAGATTCGTTCTGAACGAATGCATGAAATCGCTGAAAAAGGTTATGCCGCTCACTACAAGTACAAACAAGGAAATCAAAAAGATATTGGTATTGAAAGTTGGCTGAACCGATTGCAAGAGGTATTGGAAAACAATTCTGGGAATGCTGTTGATTTTGTTGAAGATTTTAAACTCAATCTTTACGCTAAAGAAATTTTTGTGTTTACCCCCAAAGGAGATTTAAAATCACTTCCACAAGGAGCTACTGCTCTTGACTTTGCTTTTGCAATCCATACCGATATTGGAAAGAAATCACGTGGGATTCGAGTGAATGATCGTTTAGTCCCACTGAGTAAAGAACTTCAAAGTGGAGATCAAATTGAAGTAATCACCTCAGACAATATCAAGCCTTCCAAAAACTGGCTCGACTTTGTGGTAACCTCTCGTGCGCGTTCTATTATTAAGTCTTCCCTAAATGAAGAAAAGAAAATAAGGGCAGAAGAGGGTAAAGAGATGCTCCGAAGGAAGCTCAAACAACTTAAAATAAATATGAATGATAAAACCATTCAGAAAATGCTCAATTATTTTAAGTTAGAAAGCAGTCAAGATTTATTTTATAGAATGGGCATTGGTTCCCTAGACAATAAGCAACTCAAAGAATTTGTACGCGATTATCAAAACTCCGTTCTCAACTTCTTCAAACGTCGTGTTAAATCAAATAAAAATAGAAACTCCAATCCTTCAAATGAAATCACAGAGAAATTCGACCAACTTGTTTTCGGAAAAGAGAAGGAACCCCTAGCGCATAGCTTTGCCAACTGTTGCAATCCAATTCCAGGAGATCCAGTATTTGGGTTTATCACTGTAACCGAAGGGGTAAAAGTCCATCACAAAGAATGTCCTAATGCACTTCCCTTACAATCAAACTTTGCTTACCGTGTCATTCCAGCCAAATGGATTGATTCCTCATCCAATGAGTTTACTGCAGTCCTGAAATTAAGTGGGATTGATCGAAAAGGGTTGGTCAATGAAGTCACTCGTATGATTTCCAACACCAAAAATGTCAATATTAATAAAATCAAT
>CAZOWC010000152.1:0-3242 GCA_964583375.1 uncultured Flavobacteriaceae bacterium | reverse complement strand
TGGATTCAGAGCTTGACGAAATTGAAAAGAAGTTAAAGGATAAGTTAATTGATATTTATCCCAGAGAGTTAACGTATCCTGAAATCTCAATTTTATTAGACTTTAATTTATCATACGAGTCAAATATTAAAAAGACTCAAAAAACTATTAATCATCTCGAGTTTAAAATTCAAAGAAGTTTGAAAACAAAATCATCAGTTTTTGAAACAAGCAGGAATGAATTTGACAAAAGGATTAAGCAGGTTAGAATAATTTAAAGGATTAAAAAACGAACTAAAAACATCCAAAAACGTCTAAAATCACTCAAAAATGATCAAAAAAAGTCTAAAATGAGTCAAAATCGATCAAAAATGACTTAAAAAGAAAGATTTAAAGAATTGAATTAATACGTAGTATAAAACTGTTCAAAAAAGTAATTCAATAAGGATCTAATCTCATTTTAACTCGCCTAGTGGTGCACAAAAAAGTCTATAGTAATACAAGACTTCTTTGTATATTGCTTATATGAAGTATGCCTTGACTAAATTTTTTTTCCATTTACTTTTCATCACTTTAGGTGTTTCTCAAGCTTTTTCTCAAACTTATAATATATTAGATTTTGGTGCTCAAGTTGGCCCCGATTTTAATAATACTGCTCCTATAAACGAAGCTATAAAAAAATGTAGTGAAAGTGGAGGAGGAAAAGTATTGATCCCGAAAGGCAAATTTATAACAGGAACCATTCATCTTCTTTCCAATGTAAACCTCCATTTAGAAAATGGTGCTGTTTTGGTTGGAAGCCTCGACATGAGTCATTACAATTTAATGCCTGAGGGATATTACTATTCAGGTATAAATTACATGGGTATTTTATTTGCAAACGATGTCAAAAATGTTTCCCTTACCGGTGCAGGTACAATAGATGGGAGAGGAACCTTTTTTATGAAAAAAAACAAACGTTTTGCTCCTTCTGCGGAAGAAAGAAAATATACGCGTCAAAAAGAACAATTTCGCGATCCTTCAAAACTTGAAGATGGTCCTTTAACATTTATCGAAAGACCCGGGCATATATTAACCCTCAGCAATGCAGAGAACATAAGAATAAAGGACCTTCTTTTTTTAGATTCCCCAAAATGGACCCTTAGAGTGGGTGGTTGTGAAGATGTTAAAATTTCAGAAATAACCATTAAAAATAATGTGCTTATAGCAAATAGTGATGGAATTCACATTACCTCATCTTCTAATGTACAGGTCTCAAACTCGACAGTTATTGCTGGAGATGACGCACTGATTGTCACTGGTTTCATTTCTGGGAACAAAAAATATACTTATGGGAACCAATCTAACGAAGCAAAAAATATAATTTTTGATAACTGTATTATTACATCCAAATCAGCCGGTATAAGAGTGGGATATGGAATCAAGCCCATAAAAAATATAATCTTTAGCAACATTATTATTACTGATTCTAACAGAGGGATTGGTGTTTTTTCAAGAGATAATAGCGCTATAAGTGAGGTCTCTTTTTCCAATATAAAAATGGATCTCAGGCTTCATTCTGATGGATGGTGGGGAAAGAGTGAACCTATTCATATTTCTGCAATCCCTTCTTCCCCAAATGGAGCCCCTGGTAAGATAAAAAACATCTCTTTTTCTGATATTCAAGCACATTCTGAAAGTGGGGTAATCCTATATGGAGAAGATGAAAATCTAATTGAAAATATTAAAATGACACGGGTGCATTTCCAAATTGATGAGGGTAAGTTTTCTCAGAAATACGGTGGTAATTTTGATTTACGCCCGGCTTTTTCTTTGGAAAAAGGCTTATTTAAAAATGATATTCCCGCCTTTTATGCAAAAAGAGTTAAAGGTCTTGAACTCAATCATATTACTTTAGAGTGGAAGAAGCCTACTTCAAAGTTTTATACCAACGGTCTTGAAATTGAAAATTTTGAACGTTTTATTTTGAAAAACTTTAATATTTCTGCAGCAAACGTTCAAGAAAATATATTTGATATTAAGTTGTCTAAAGGGACGGACTACAAAATTTTTAATGACCTTTCCTTTGGGAAGGAAACAAAAATTTTATATCCTGATAAATGAGTTTTTAAAATGATGTCATTTAAATACTTTATTTAAAGTGAAAAAAAAAGAATATATAAACAATAAAATATTTGGACTATTATTAATCCTTACAATGATAATTTATTCTTGTAAATCAAACCTAGGGATAAATCAAGGATTGGAACTTCCTTTTGTTTTTTCGGACAATATGGTTTTACAACAGGACTTTGATGCTTCATTTTGGGGGAAATCTAAATCAAATGAAACTGTTTCTGTAAAGGGTAGTTGGGGTGAAGAATCATCCGTAAAATCTAATCAAAAAGGCGATTGGGAGCTAAAGCTCTCAACACCCAAAGCTGGGGGCCCTTATACTGTAACTATTCAAACAGCTAGTAATAGTATTTTGTTAAAGGATGTTATGATTGGTGAGGTTTGGTTATCCTCTGGACAGTCAAATATGGAATGGAGGATGAATCAATGCATTAATTGTATTTATGACCAAGACAAAGAAATTTCCAGTGTGGATAACAATCAGATAAGAATGTTTACTGTTCCAATGGATTTGTCTGGAGAACTTATTAAAGAAAGCAAATGGCTAGTTGCTAATCCAAAAAATGCAGAAGGATTTAGTGCTGCTGCATATTACTTTGCGAGAAAACTTAATAAAGAACTTAAAATTCCAATTGGGATAGTCAATACAAGTTGGGGTGGGACTAGAGTGGAAGCGTGGACAAGTAATAGTAAATTGAGCTCTCTTTCAACTACCAAAAACAAAGTTCCTAAGTATGATGATTACGATTTGTTTGAAAAAGAATCGATTAAATTAAAGGATTCTATTAATGATCCCAATAGTTACTCAATTTTATTTGAAAAAATGCTAAAACCTGTTCTCCCTTACAGTATAAAAGGAGCGATATGGTATCAGGGTGAATCTAATGTTGACAACAGCTTTGAGTATCAGGAATTATTCACTGGAATGATTGAAGATTGGAGAGAAAGCTGGAGTTATAACTTTTCATTTTATTATGTCCAAATCGCGCCATTTGAATATCTTCCATTTCAAGAATCACAAAAATTAAGAGATGCTCAGAGAAAGACTTTAAAAACAACCAGTAAAACAGGAATGGCCGTTATAATGGAGATCGGAGAGGAAAAAGATATCCATCCTCACAACAAACAAGATGTTGGAAAAAGACTCG
>CAZOWC010000151.1:0-3246 GCA_964583375.1 uncultured Flavobacteriaceae bacterium | reverse complement strand
TTTTTCAATATCAGCTAAAAGATTTTTTTCCCAAGGTTGAACAGTCAAGGTTCTTGCGTCAGGGGTGTTGATGTTAGCAACTTGAGAAAGTGGGGTAGGGGTGCCGTAATAGTCTAACTTTACGGTAGAGAGCATTATTGGATTGGCTTTTCCTGCTCTGATGTTAAGCATTTCTTTTTCCAAATGAGCAACTGCCTGTTCCATACTTTCTTTGGCAGCGTCTAAAATAAAGTTCATTTCATCTTCCATGAATAATTGTTTTAAAGATCAACTCTAGTTCCTACGTTTTTGCCTTGCAATACATTATCCAAATTATTGGGTGTATTCATATCAAAAACGATAATGGGTAAATTGTTTTCTTGACTCAAGGTAAATGCAGTAGTGTCCATGATTTTGAGCCCTTTTTTTAAGACTTCATCAAAAGATAAAGTGTCGAATTTCGTAGCCTTGTCATTTTTTTCGGGGTCTTCAGTATAGATTCCGTCCACGCGGGTACCTTTGAGGATGACATCAGCATTTATTTCTATAGCTCTTAAAACTGCCGCCGAGTCGGTAGTGAAATAAGGATTACCAGTACCAGAACCAAAAATGACTACCCTTCCTTTTTCCAAGTGACGTGTTGCTTTTCTCTTGATAAAAGGTTCGGCTATAGCCTCAATTTTAATGGCTGTTTGAAGTCTGGTTGGGACATTATTGTTTTCTAAGGCCCCCTGTAGCGCTAAGCCGTTAATCACTGTTGCAAGCATCCCCATATAATCAGCTTGAACACGATCCATTCCATTGCTAGCTCCTGAAATTCCTCTAAAGATATTTCCTCCACCGATAACGATGGCTATCTCAATACCCTTGTCAAAAACCTTTTTGATTTCTTTGGCGTAAGTGTCGATTTTGATTGGATCAATTCCGTGGGTCTGATCTCCCATCAGTGCTTCACCACTTAATTTTAAAAGAATTCTTCGATATTTCATAGTAAGGAAAGTGTTAACAAATATAAAAATTAAAGCAGAATTTGCTGGACTCTGGGGTTAACATTCTCGTTCTTGCAATGAACTCAGTAATCATTATGATGCTTTTAAACAGCCTTTAAACTTAAATCAATGCTATTTGCATCATAGGTTAAAGCTCCCATCGAAATAAAATTCACTCCAGTTTCTGCTACAGCAACAAGCTTGTTTTCCGTTATATTTCCTGATGCTTCAGTTGGTTTTTGATTATCAATTTGAACTAAAGCTTCTTTTAATTGCGGGATACTGTGATTGTCTAATAGTATTCGACTTACAAATGAAAAAGGAAGTGTTGCTGCAATTTCATTTGAATTTCTACATTCGACAACAACCTCAAGTGGTTTTCCCAAGTGCCTCAAATACGCTTCTGTTTTTTGGAGTGCTTGAGTCATTCCTCCGCAAAAGTCCACATGATTGTCTTTGATCATCAATGCATCAAAGAGCCCCATACGGTGATTTTGCCCTCCTCCGATTAGAACTGCCCATTTTTCGGCATATCGAAAATTAGGGGTGGTTTTTCGAGTGTCTAAGAGTTTGCTTTTTGTGTGTTTTATTTTTTGGCTCAGACGATTAGTTAGGGTGGCAATTCCGCTCATTCTTTGAAGTGAGTTGAGCACCAATCGCTCTGTAGCCAATATAGATAAAGTTGAACCGTTTATGGTAAATGCTTCTTGTCCGGGTTTAATTTTAGAACCGTCAGTCAGTAGAGGGTCAAACTGGAGCAGTGGATCGTAACGTTGAAAAATCTTGCCAGCCAACTCCATTCCCCCAAGTATTCCCGCTTGCTTTGTGAGCAATACAGCCCTACTTTGACTTTGTGGGTCGATACAAGACAAACTGCTGTGGTCTCCACTTTTAATGTCTTCTTTTAAGGCTAGATCTATTAATCTCTCAAATTCAGCCTGATATTTTTTGTAAAAATTCTCAGGCATAGTCGTGATTGTAAAAGACCCCTTGGTTTTGGTTGATTTCTTGGGACTGTTTAATGATTAAATGGGCAATACTTACCATATTTCTTAGTTCACAAAGCCCGTTGGTCAATTTATTATTATTGTAAATATTAGTAACAGCTTTATAAATTTTATCAATTCTATTTTCGGCTAGTTGTAGGCCTTCATTAGTTTTGAATATTCCTACGTACTGAGTCATAATTTCTTGTAGTTCTTTTCTGTATTTTTTAATTGCTTCGATTTCTGTACTATTGGAGTATGCATCTCCTTTCCATGCTGGGATGGCTTGGTAAAAAGACTCTGGCGGGAGTTTTTGCTTTAAAGCTTCCAATGTGTCTTGAGCTGCTCTATGAGCAAAGACTAGGGATTCCAAAAGTGAATTTGAGGCTAGTCTATTCGCTCCGTGCAGTCCGGTAGCACTGCATTCCCCTATGGCATATAGCCCTTTTAATTGAGATTCGCTTTTTTGATTAACTTTTATTCCTCCGCAAAAATAGTGTGCAGCAGGTACAACAGGAATAGAATCTTTGGGTAGTTCTATACCCAAGCTTTTACAGGTCTCTAAGATAGTGGGAAAGTGTGTTTTCCAATGTTTCATATCAATTTTGGACCCATTTAACCAAACAAAATTCTCCTTTTGTAGTTCAATTTCACGTTGAATACCCCGTGCGACAATATCTCGAGGAGCCAATTCTGCTTTGGGATCGTTTTTGAGCATAAAACGCTCTCCTTTGCTGTTGAACAGTTTGGCGCCAGCACCTCGTATTGCTTCTGTAATCAAAAAGGTATTTCCGTTTACTTGGGGGTAGAGTGCAGTTGGATGAAACTGTACATAAGGCAATTTTAACATTAATACACGAGCTCGGTATGCAGCACCTAAACCATCACCCGTAGCAATTTCTGGGTTAGTAGAGTGGGCGAATAAACTTCCTGCTCCCCCAGTCGACAAGACCGTAATTTTAGAAGTAATTTTAATAATCTTTTCTTCTTCCTGGGAAATAACATATGCACCGTAACAACGATTTTCCTTTTTAACGGAGTGGTGATCTGTGATTAAATCCACCAGCGTATGCTGTTCTAAAAGCTCAATATTTGGGAAGGTTTTAATTTTTTCAATTAAAGCTTCTTGTATGTGTTTACCCGTTTGGTCTTTGAAATGAACAATTCGATTTTCCGAATGTCCAGCCTCTTTAGCTAGATCCAATTTTTTTTCTTTTTTATCAAATTAAATACCCCAATTCATCAATTCTGTTGATTGTTCGTTGCCCTCTTCAATAACAAATTTGAATACT
>CAZOWC010000150.1:0-3262 GCA_964583375.1 uncultured Flavobacteriaceae bacterium | reverse complement strand
TACTAAATCTTCCACTTGATAAAAAGGTTTATTTTGCTGGTGAAATTTATGATCCTTACCAGCAAATGGGGGTTCCAGGAGCAATTCTTTCTGGGTATTTTTCTGCGGATAAATTGTTAACAGAATGATTGAATTATGATTTTATATTTATTCTTTTAATTTATTAAGATTTTGATTACATATCAAATCCGATTCCCCTGTTTCAATAGAAAAACCGTTTTTTAAAACCCATGCCCTTGTTTTTGGATTAATGCTTGATTGAAATTTTTAGCTTTTAAAATTGAATAGCCGTACAAATTCCGTACAATAAAAAAACAAAAAATCCCTAAAACATTGTATTTAAATGCAATAGGGATTGTTAATGCGGAGAAAGAGGGATTCGAACCCCCGGAGGTGTGACCCTCAACAGTTTTCAAGACTGCCGCATTCGACCACTCTGCCATTTCTCCTTAGCATTTGTAAATATACATTCCTTTTTTTGATTAGGAAATATTTAATCTTTGTCTTTTTTTCTCATAGAGGAAGATGAGTTTTGTATTTTTATATTTAATTTATGGAGACGCTATTTGAGGGTATTTTGTTGGTTGTGGTTGGGTTCTTTGCCGGAATTATCAATACCTTAGCAGGAGGAGGCTCATTATTTACATTACCTGTTTTAATTTTTTTAGGGCTTCCACCAGCCATAGCAAATGGAACCAATCGTATTGCTATAGTAGTCCAATCTTTAGGGGGGACTTTTGGTTATAGAAGCAAAGGAATACACACCTTTCCCTTCCCAATCTATTTAGGGATCAGTGCTAGTATAGGTGCTGTTATTGGAGCTCAAATCGCTTTGAAAGTCGATGGAGCGCTATTCAATCGGATTTTAGCTGTAATTATGTTGATAGTGGGTTTCCTTATTTTAATTCGAAGAAAGTCTCTTGCAATGAATTTACCTGAACGGCTAAAGGGCAAATATTTGTTCTATTCAATATTGGGATTTTTTCTCATAGGAATTTATGGTGGATTTATTAACGCAGGTATAGGAATCGTGATTATGCTCTTTTTAAATAGATTAAATCGCCTTAGTCTACTAAAAACAAATGCGACTAAAGTGTTTGTCGTTATGATTTATTCTGCCGTTTCTCTTGCACTTTTTGCTTACAACGATGCAGTTAACTGGAAATTGGGTTCACTTATGGCCTTGGGAACTCTTTTTGGAGCTTTGTGGGCAAGCCGTTGGTCTGTTGAAAAAGAAGATCGAGTCATTCGTGTTGCTATGTTAGTTACCATTTTTATTATGGCAATAAAACTTTGGTTTTTTAAATAAACTCAATAATTCTGATAGCCTTCTATAGTGATACCGTAACCTGTAATACCTATTCTAGGAGCTTGTTTTGAATTACTGATTACTCTTAGTTTTTGTATGTTGAGATCGTGAAGGATTTGTGCCCCGATACCGTAATCTTTAAAGTCCATTTTCATAGGTGGAGCACTATTCTCTTTTCCTTCTTTTTGCATTTGTTTTAGAAGCTCTATGCGTGAAAGTAAATTTTCAGGAGCTTGTTCTTGATTGATAAATAAAATAGCTCCATTGTCAGACTTGTTAATCAATGCAAAAATATCGTCCAGACCTTTTCGAATTGTTCCTGTTAAGGTGCCAAGAATATCGTTTGTAAACTTTGAAGAGTGAATGCGAGTCAACACGACATCTTCCGTGTTCCATGTCCCTTTGGAAAGTGCAAGGTGAACATTTCCGTTAGTGGTTTGTTCATAAGCTCTCATCCTAAAGTCTCCATATTGTGTTTTGATGTCCTGATCAGCCTTTTTTACAATCAAGCTATCATGCTGCATTCTGTAGGATACAAGGTCTTCTATAGATACGATCTTGAGATTAAATTTTTTAGCGACTTCTGTTAATTCTGGTAATCTAGCCATACTTCCATCCTCGTTCATGATTTCAACAATTACTCCAGCCGCTTGCATACCCGCAAGACGTGCAAAATCAATTGCTGCCTCAGTGTGTCCTGTTCTTCTGAGAACACCCCCGCTTTTCGCTATAAGAGGAAAAATATGTCCAGGTCTTGAAAGATCGTAAGCAGAAGTTTCTTCGTTTACTAGAGCCCTAATGGTTTGGGCTCGGTCCGAAGCTGAAATTCCAGTAGTTACTCCCCTACCTTTTAGATCAACAGATACGGTGAAAGCAGTTTCCATAGGGTCGGTATTGTTGGTTACCATTCGACCAAGATGTAATTTTTGACAGCGTTCTTCGGTAAGAGGTGCACAGATTAATCCACGTCCATGTGTAGCCATAAAGTTGATCAACACAGGACTTATTTTTTCTGCAGCGGCTATAAAGTCTCCTTCATTTTCGCGATTGGCATCATCTACAACAATAATAACCTCTCCATTTCGAATGGCTTCTATGGCCTCTGGAATCGTATTTAATTTAATTTTTTGTTTTGTCATTGTGATTGTAATCTTTTTTTAACAAAAGGAAGTCTTTTGATTTTTTCTGTAATTTGGTAATAGAAGTTGGACAAGCTCATAAATCCTTTGTCCGAAGATGCTCTTTGCGTCAAAATAACAGCAAATGGTGTTAAAATTAGGGTTGAAAGCCAAGAAGCAAAAAAGGGGGATATGCTGTTATCCTCTGCTGCATTCGTGCTAAATAATCCAATGTAGTGATAGGTCAAAAATATCAATACGGATAAAACAAGAGGAAGCCCAATACCTCCTTTTCGAATGATTGCTCCCAAAGATGCCCCAATTAAAAATAACAAAAGGGAGACAAATAAAAGAGTGTATTTTTTTTGTAGTTCAACTTTGTGGAGGTTGATTAGTTTTTGGTAGGCAAAGAATTGATTTTTTTTTGAATTCAGATCTCTCATTCCAATACGAACTGTTGACATGGCTTCTTCTATCAATTGGGCTTTTTTCCAATATTCTTCAGTCGCTATAAATTCAAAAATATTTTGTGGTATGCTGTCTTTTTTTGAAGAAACTTTTTTTTCCTTAACAATACTGGTAATTACACTTTTTTTACTAAAGTTTTCACTAAATACGTCCTGTCGTTCTCCATAATTCCGTTGTAAGGTATCGATGCTAATTTTTAACTGATCAATTTTTTGCATTCTAAAGGTTGAGGTATAGTTCTCTTCTTCTAAATCAACTTGATTGAATTGAGAGAGGTCGATATTCATCTCATATGTTTTAAAGGATACCTTAGCATGAGGTATTCGCTGTTTGTCACGAGCCTTTTTAGGTTCAATGTCTTCATAGC
>CAZOWC010000149.1:0-3266 GCA_964583375.1 uncultured Flavobacteriaceae bacterium | reverse complement strand
ATCTTAAGACATGAAGCAGATAAGCTAGGCTTTCCCTCAAACTTTACAATTTATGATACTCAGGATTCAGACCGTCTGATTTCCTCCATTATCAAGGAAATGGGGCTGGATAAGGACATTTATAAGTACAAACAAATTCGCAGTCGGATCTCAGCTTTTAAAAACAATTTGATTACAGTCAAAGCGTATTTTAACGACTATGATCTTCAAGAAGCAGATGCCATGTCCAAGCGACCCGAAATGGGTGCGATCTACAAAGAATATGTAGATCGTTGTTTTAAGGCAGGTGCCATGGATTTTGATGATTTATTATTACGAACCAATGAGCTTTTAAACCGCTACCCAGACGTATTAGCTAAATACCAGGACCGTTTTCGGTACATCTTAGTAGATGAGTACCAAGACACTAACCATTCCCAATATTTAATTGTAAGGGCACTGTCTGACCGTTATCAGAACATCTGTGTGGTTGGTGATGATGCTCAAAGTATTTATGCGTTTAGAGGGGCGAACATCAACAACATACTCAATTTTCAAAAGGATTATGACGATGTTGCGCTTTACCGTCTTGAGCAAAATTACCGTTCCACTAAAACTATTGTAAACGCAGCAAATTCCATCATCAGTCACAATAAAACTAAAATTGATAAGGTAGTCTGGACGTCCAACACTAAAGGCGCTCCAATACAATTAAATCGATTGACCACTGATGCAGAGGAAGGTCGGCACGTAGCTTCAAGTATTTTTGAGTTTAAGATGCAACAGCAACGTAAAAATACAGATTTTGCAATTTTATACCGAACCAATGCGCAGTCTAGAGCGATGGAAGACGCCTTGCGTAAAAGGGATATACCTTATCGTATTTATGGGGGTTTGTCTTTTTATCAGCGTAAAGAAATCAAGGATGTCCTGGCTTATTTGCGACTTATTGTAAATCCTAAAGATGAGGAGAGTCTTAAAAGAGTAATTAATTATCCAGCTCGGGGAATAGGACAAACGACAGTTGATAAACTAGTGGTTGGTGCAAAGTTTCACGGACTTTCCCTGTTTGAAACAGTGATTAGGGCTAAAGAGTTGTCGATTCCAGTGAATGCAGGAACACTGACAAAGCTGACTAATTTTGCAACCCTTATACAGCGCTTTCAAATTGAAAATGAAGGTTTAAATGCCTTTAAAATTGCAGATTTGGTTACTAAAAAAATTGGTTTGGTACAAGAACTTAAAAAAGATTCCACACCAGAAGGTATAGCCCGTATCGAAAATGTCGAAGAATTGCTTAATGGTATTCGAGATTTTACAGAAGGTCAGATAGAACTGGCTGATGCCAATGGCAGTCTTGCTGAGTTTTTAGAAGATGTGGCTTTGGCTACCGATTTGGATCAAGAAGACAATTTGAATAGTGATCGTGTAGCACTTATGACCATTCACCTTGCCAAGGGTCTTGAATTTCCTTATGTCTACATAGTTGGTTTGGAAGAAGATCTTTTTCCTTCCGCAATGAGCATGAATACCCGTTCGGAACTCGAGGAGGAAAGACGCCTTTTTTACGTGGCTCTGACTCGTGCTGAAGAACGCGCATTTCTATCTTATACCCTGTCAAGATATCGTTGGGGTAAGTTGATCGACGCTGAACCCAGTCGTTTTATTGAAGAGATTGATTCTCAATATTTGGACATAATTGAGCCCAAAGAAAGTTATCAATTCAAACCCCTTATGGATACGTCTATTTTTGGAGATGAAAAAACGTCTAAACCAAAGTTTAATTCAACAGCAGCCAAAGAAAAGACCATCACAAGCCCGACAACTTCCCAATTGAAAAAATTGCGAAAAATTGATTTGGGTGCACCTGCTCAACTTAGCCAGGAGGAACTGGTATTGACCGAGGGAATGGAAGTAGAGCACGACAGATTTGGCTCAGGAGTTGTGCAGCGTATAGAGGGAACAGGGAATGATAAAAAAGCGGTCATTGCTTTTATAGGTTTTGGAGTAAAGAATCTTCTTTTACGATTTGCGAAATTAAAAATCAAATAGCGCTTAGATGTCTGATTTTATTTCAATTTATACCAATACGCCCAATCCTAAACACATTCTTGATACGGTTAAGGTACTTGAAAATGGCGGTGTGATCATATTTCCCACGGACACGGTTTACGGTTTGGGTTGTTTAAGCAATAATCTCAAGGCTTTGGATCGTTTTGCTACTATCAAAGGGGTAAAGCTAGAGCAAGCACCCTTGAGTTTTTTGTTTGAGGATATCAGATCTCTATCTAATTATGTGGCTCCGATGAATTCCCAAACTTTTAAATTGGTAAAGCGTTTGCTCCCAGGACCCTACGCTTTAATTATGCATACTGCTCATAAGCTACACAAGCCATTCCAAAAGCGAAAAACCATAGGTGTGAGGATATCCGATCACCCTTTGCTGCAAGAACTCCTCAAGCTGTTGAGTGCTCCGCTAATAACCAGTTCACTTCACGATCCCGATGAAATCTTAGATTATACTTCAGACCCTGAAAACCTCTTTCAGCAATGGGAATCTCAAATAGATTTAATGCTCTCCGATGGTTATGGTAACAATATCCCATCTACAGTTTTAGATCTTACTACTGAGCCTTTTGAAGTGATTCGCGAAGGTGTGGGTGAAATTCCTTTTTAAAAATTAACTTATTTTATCGATGATTTGATGTGCAACCTCTAGTGCTCTGGCACCATCTCTTAAAGAAACTCTAGGTGTTTTGTTGGCATTAATGCAGTATGCAAAGTGTTCCAACTCCTCTTGAATGGGATTCTTATTTTCTATAGTTGGATTTTCAAAATAGATTTGTTTCTTTTCCCCTTCAGCATTAGTTAGTAATAATGCAAGGTCTTCTTTTGAATCTGGACCGATATCCTTAATTTTAACGACCTCTACTTGTTTGGTTAAAAAATCCAATGCGATATAGGCGTTCTTTTGAAAAAATCGTGACTTACGCATTTTCTTAAGCGAAATTCTACTTGCAGTAAAGTTGGCGACACAACCGTTTTCAAATTCAATTCTAGCATTACAAATGTCTGGAGTTTCACTAATGACTGCTACCCCAGAAGCATGAATATTTGTGATAGGTGAGTCTACTACACTGAGAACAATATCAATATCGTGTATCATCAAATCCAAAACAACGGAAACATCTGTTCCCCTCGGATTGAATTCTGAAAGACGGTGGGTCTCTATAAATTTGGGATTTGTTAAAGAAGGTAATACTGCCTCATAAGCGGGATTAAAACGT
>CAZOWC010000148.1:2987-3270 GCA_964583375.1 uncultured Flavobacteriaceae bacterium | reverse complement strand
TGAGTCCATCGACTGGTACGTATTTCACCTTTCGATAGTAATGCAAAGCGCCATACATCCTTTGCTTCCGTCTATGTTTATCCATTAGTTGACGAAAGTATTGAAATCGATATCAACCCTGCAGATTTTACATGGGAAACCATGCGTGCCAGCGGTGCTGGTGGTCAAAATGTCAATAAAGTAGAGACGGCTGTTCGACTTCGACACCATTCTACAGGAATCATTATTGAAAATTCAGAGACTCGTTCACAACTCGAAAATAAAAATAAAGCCATGCAATTGC
>CAZOWC010000148.1:0-2977 GCA_964583375.1 uncultured Flavobacteriaceae bacterium | reverse complement strand
GATCGAATTACAGAAAAAAATGGCTGCCCGTGACGAAATAGAAGCTTCAAAAAAGAAAATTGAATGGGGATCACAAATCAGAAATTATGTGAAGCACCCGTATAAATTAGTAAAAGATGTACGCACCCAGCACGAAATGACCGATGTAGACGCAGTAATGAACGGCCAAATCGATCCTTTTTTAAAAGCCTATTTAATGGCTGTAGGGCAGGGAGAAACAAAAAAAGAATTATAATTTTACAACAAATGAAAACAGTAAAAAACATCATATTCGACCTTGGAGGAGTACTGATTGATTGGAATCCAGAATATGTTTTTCTGGATGTTTTTGATGGGGATCGAAAAAAAATGCAGTGGTTTTTTGATGATGTATGCACCTTTGATTGGAATGAAAATCAAGATGCGGGCTACCCCCTAGCTCAAGCAACGGCTGATCGCATTAAATTATTCCCTCAATATGAAGAGTGGATCAAAATGTTTTACGGACGTTGGGAAGAAATGTTGGGTGGACCCATAGAAGAAACTGTGGCCCTTCTAAAGAAATTTGTAGACCATCCTGATTACAGAGTTGTAGCGCTTACAAATTGGAGCGCAGAAACTTTTCCTGTTGCCTTGCAAAAGTTTGAGTTTTTACACTGGTTTGAAGGTATCGTGGTATCGGGTACCGAAAAAACACGTAAACCTTTTGCGGATATTTATAAAATTACCTTAGATCGCTATCGTTTAAACCCCAAGACTTCTCTTTTTATTGATGATAACAAACGTAATATCGAAGCAGCTCAGGCCTTGAGAATACAAACCATTCACTTTGAAAACCCTCAGCAATTAGCATCGGACATCAACAGTCTGGGAATTAATTTATAGAGTAGATTGTTAACTTTGGCCTTAAGAATCCATACCGTAAGACTGGGGGAGGTTGATAGACTTTGTCGGCTTTCAATTCAAACTTTTAAGGAGACCTTTGAAGTACAAAATACGGCTAAGGATATGCAAGCCTATATTGAGAAACAACTCAATCTAGAACAACTCACTTCCGAATTACTAAACCAAGACAGTTTATTTTATTTTGCTCGTTTGGATGAGGAGATCGTAGGCTATTTAAAATTAAATTTTAATCAAGCGCAGAAGGAAGAGGTTTTAAAGGGAGAAGCCTTTGAGGTAGAACGCTTTTACATTTTAAAACTGTATCATGGAAAAGGGTTCGGTAGCCAACTTTTTAACAAGGCCATAAAAATTGGTAAGGATAAGGGCTACGAACAGCTCTGGCTAGGGGTCTGGGAACACAATAAAAGGGCGCTAGAGTTTTATACCGAAAAAGGACTTACTCCTTTCAGTACTCACGTGTTTCAACTTGGTCAAGATACACAGACCGATATTTTAATGCAGCTAAAATTTTAAACTAAAATGGTGCATCGTCGTCGCTGACTATATCACCTCCAAAGACATCATCTGGTTCTTGCAAGCTGCTGTTGGGTATTGCTGTTTTGTTTGGGTTCATTTTAGACTGAAACTCAAAGGGAGAATCGAAGTTGTCTAAATCTTCGAACTTCCCTAAATGTCCGATAAACTTTAAACGAATATTCTCCAAACTACCATTTCTGTGTTTGGCAATAATAAATTCTGCTTGACCTTGTGAAGGGGAGCGTTCATCATCATCCCATTCGTCTATATTATAATATTCGGGTCGGTAGATAAATGAAACGATATCGGCATCTTGCTCAATCGCTCCTGACTCACGTAAATCAGAAAGCTGGGGTCTTTTTGTTCCACCACGTGTTTCAACTGCTCTGGAAAGCTGTGAAAGTGCAATTACGGGTATGTCCAATTCTTTAGCTAAAGATTTTAGGTTTCGAGAAATCGTAGAAATCTCCTGTTCCCTGTTTCCCAATTTATTGGATGTACCGGCAGTCATCAATTGGAGATAATCAACTACTATCAATTTGATCCCATGTTGAGATGACAAACGACGGGCTTTGGCTCTTAAATCAAAAATGGATAAAGAAGGGGTATCGTCAATAAATAAGGGAGCTTTTTCTAAGTCGGTAACTTTTACATTGAGTTGTTGCCATTCGTGATCCGCCAATTTACCCGTACGTAATTTTTCTGATGAAAGTCCTGTTTCAGAAGATATCAATCTGGTAATCAACTGTATAGACGACATTTCCAAAGAGAAAAAGGCAACTGGAAGTTGTTTAGCCACAGCTATATTTCGTGCCATAGACAGCGTCAACGCAGTTTTACCCATACCAGGACGGGCCGCGATGATTATCAAATCACTGGGTTGCCATCCTGAGGTAATTTTATCTAGCTTTTCAAAGCCGGTATTCACCCCACTTAGTCCGTCCTGCTTAGAGATTTTTTCAATCTTCTTTTTAGCTTCTAATACTAAGTTTTGTGCTGATTCAGATGATTTTTTGATATTTCCCTGGGTAACGTCATATAGTTTAGATTCAGCTTCATCCAATAGGTCAAATACATCAGTGGATTCATTATAGGCACTTTCAATAATTTCATTTGAGATTTTGATCAAACTACGTTGAATGAACTTTTGCAAAATGATGCGTGCATGAAATTCAATATGAGCCGAAGAAGCCACTCGCTGAGAGAGCTGGACAAGGTAAAACTCCCCTCCTATAGTTTCTAATTTTCCTTTTTTTCTGAGTTCAGAAGAAACTGTCAATAGATCTATGGGTTGAGAATCTTGAAAAAGTTGGAAAATAGCCTCGAATATTATTTGATGCGCTGCCTTGTAAAAAGCTTCGGGTTGAATTAAATCAATCACTTCGTCTACGCCCTTCTTGTCGATGAGCATAGCACCCAAAACAGCCTCTTCAAGCTCCAATGCTTGTGGAGGTATCTTTCCCTGTTGGAGGTTGATTACCGTGGGATTAGATGTTTTTACAAAATCTCTAGATTGTTTTTTTTCCATTTTTCTAATTTACACGCTTTACCTAAATGGGCAAGTGCTTCAACAATT
>CAZOWC010000147.1:0-3287 GCA_964583375.1 uncultured Flavobacteriaceae bacterium | reverse complement strand
TAGTTTGGATCTTTCTGATGATATAAATTTTACAGAAATTGCCATATTGCTATCATTCATTACGGTAGTTTTGACTTGGCTTGCAAGAAGAGGCATTCGTAATGACAATGCTTTAGTCCGCTCCGTTGACCGCATTCGATAGCGCCCCACGAAACCCCAATTCAATAGCCTCTAGATTTTTGATTTCGCCAGTATCTAACTCAAAACGGAGTAAGGTTCTTATTTTATGGAAACCTGAAATACCAACTGCCCCAGGATTCATGTGTAAATGACCGTAATTCTTATCCCGCATTACTTTAAGAATATGCGAATGGCCACATATAAAAAGAACTGGTCTTTCTGTTGTAATAAGATTTTTTGCTCTGGCATTGTAGTTTCCAGGATATCCAGCTATATGGGTCATCATTACATCAATACCTTCACAATTAAAACTGAGAATTTCAGCAGCCTGCTGACGGATTTTATGACTGTCAATATTACCGTAAACTGCCCGTAGAGGTTTTATAGAAGCTAACTCGTCTAAAATACTTGTCTTGCCAATATCACCTGCATGCCAAACCTCATCAGCTTTGGCTACATAATCTTTAATCTTTTGATCGATAAAACCATGAGTATCGGAAAGGAGTACTATTTTTTTCACTAGAAAAATTTATATGGTAAAAGTAGGGAAAGTGAATTTATAATTATTCGTCGAATCGCAGCTTATTCGAATTGTATCTGCAAATAATTCCAAGTATCTTTGCTGTAAATGAATTCCAAGCGCTTTTTTTTAGAATTTTCATATTCTGGCTCAGCTTTTCACGGATGGCAGCGGCAACCCAATGCCCTTAGTGTGCAAGAGGTTTTGGAAAATGCACTGGAAGTTCTTTTAAAACAGCAAACCCCATTAACAGCCGCGGGAAGAACGGATACAGGAGTTCACGCTAAACAAATGTTTGCTCATTTCGATAGTGAAATAAATGATGTAGAACAATTAATTTTTAGGCTGAATCAGTTTTTACCGAATGACATTGCCGTGATTCGAATTCGAGAAGTCAAATCGAAAACCCACGCCCGTTTTGATGCCCTCAGCAGAACTTATGAATATCATTTGAACAATTTAAAGTCTCCTTTTGTTCAGGGTATTAGTTACAGTTTGTATAAGCCCTTGGATGTGCAGCTAATGAATAAAGCAGCTTCAATTCTCTTAGAGTATCAGGATTTTGAGTGTTTTTCTAAAGCACATACCGATGTTAAAACCTTTATTTGCATCATCAGTAAAGCAGTTTGGGAAAAAAGTGAAACAGGATTAGTGTTTACCATCACCGCAAATCGCTTTTTACGAAACATGGTTCGAGCCATTGTAGGAACATTGATCGAGGTAGGGTTGGGTAAAAAAAATATTCAAGAGATGCATACTGTAATTGAAAGTAAAAACCGTTCTTTAGCAGGGTATTCAGTTCCAGCTGAAGGACTTTTTTTAACTCATATAGAATATCCAAATTCAATATATTTAGAACATGGCTAAAGTCAGCGGTAAAATATTTGATTTAAATCTTTTCTCAAAATTGATGGCTTTTGTAAAGCCATTTAAGAGAACCTATTACTTTGTTTTAGTTTCAGCAATTCTGCTCTCTGTTTTTTCAACATTAACACCTTATCTCCTTAAAATCACGGTAGATGATTACATCAGGCCCAAGAACTACGACGGCTTGTTGCTATTTGTTGGCTTTATGCTTGTCGCTTTATTTTTAGAAGTGATTTTCCAGTTTTTATTTGTCTTTTATGCCAATTGGTTGGGGCAAAAGGTGATAAGAGACTTGCGAATGCAATTATTTAATAAAATCATTTTTTTTAAGATGAGTTTTTTTGACAAGACTGCTGTTGGAAGGTTAGTAACAAGAGCCGTAAATGATATTGAAACTATAGCAAGTATTTTTTCCCAGGGTCTCTTTATGATTATTGCTGACCTACTTAAAATGGTTCTGGTGATTGGAGTTATGATATACGTGGACTGGTCGTTGACCTTGATAGTATTTTCCATACTTCCAATAATATTGTACGCTACACGATTGTTTCAAAAATCGATGAAAAAAGCTTTTGAAGAAGTACGTTTTCAAGTTGCGAATCTGAATTCATTTGTTCAGGAAAGACTTAGTGGGATGAAAATTGTGCAAATCTTTCACCGAGAAAAGATTGAATATGATCAATTTGTCGCGATAAATAAAAAGCACAAAAAGGCATGGTTAAAAACAGTTTGGTTTAACTCCATTTTTTTTCCGGTTGCTGAAATTTCTTCATCTGTCACCATTGGTTTGCTTGTTTGGTACGGAGGTTTAAATGTCATTTCAGGAGGCGCAGTTTCCCTAGGAACTATTTTCTTATTCATCCAAATGTCACAAATGTTATTCAGACCTTTGAGGCAAATAGCAGATAAGTTCAATACTCTTCAAATGGGTATGGTAGCTGCGGATCGTATTTTTAAAATATTTGAAACCGAGTATAGTATAGAGAATAAAGGAACTAAAAGTCCAGAGACTTTAGAAGGAGCTATATCTTTTGATCAACTCCATTTTTCTTACGTTCAGGGTGAGGAAGTTTTACAAGGAATTTCGCTTGATATTAAACCGGGAGAAACAGTAGCCATAGTAGGTGCTACGGGAGCAGGAAAATCTACCATCATCAACTTGCTTTCGAGGTTTTATGAATACGAAACTGGTGACATTACAATTGATTCGATACCAATTAAAGATTTTGAACTGAATTCTCTTAGAAAGCATGTTGCGGTTGTTTTACAAGAAGTCTTTTTATTTGCTGACAGTCTATTCAATAATATTACCCTTTTCGATCCTGAAATTAATAGGGAAGATGTAGCTGATGCTGCAAAAAAAATAGGAGTTCATGATTTTATAGAATCACTACCAGGAGGTTATGATTACAATGTTAGGGAGCGAGGAGTGATGCTTTCCTCAGGTCAGCGTCAATTAATTGCTTTCCTAAGAGCCTACATTACACAACCTACAATATTAGTCTTGGATGAGGCAACCTCATCTGTAGATAGTTACACAGAGGAAGTAATTCAAAAAGCAATAGACACACTAACCGAAAGTAAAACCTCCATTGTAATTGCACATCGTCTGGCAACAGTTAAAAATGCTGACCGAATCATAGTGATGGACCAAGGCAATATAGTAGAGCAAGGGACACACAAGGAGCTGCTTAAAGTCTCCAACGGCTATTATGCCAAGCTGTATGAGGTTCAGTTTGCAGAAGAACTTATGCTGTAAGCTACTCACTTAAGTCTTGCG
>CAZOWC010000146.1:0-3292 GCA_964583375.1 uncultured Flavobacteriaceae bacterium | reverse complement strand
TTGCCAGTTGCCCGATTAAGCAAAACCGACATATAGTATTCACTGGGCTCAGAAGCTCCAGGATAATAAACATCTTCAGCGACTAATACTTGGTTTACTTTTTTTCCTTCTGGGGGTGTTTGAGGAGTAATCAATTGCATTCCGATAATATCTCCAGCAATAGTTTCCAATTCTTCAATATTTTTTGCGAGTTTGACCCCACCTCCTTTTCCGCGCCCACCAGCGTGAATCTGCGCCTTGACCACATGCCAATCGGTTCCTGTAGTTTCTGTAAGTTTTTTGGCCGCAGCAACAGCCTCAGCAGCTGTTTTTGCTACGATACCTCTTTGAATGGCTACTCCAAAACCGGAGAGCATTTCCTTTCCTTGATATTCGTGTAAATTCATATAGCGTTCTAAAATCCAATGTAAAAATAGCTAATCCCAAGCGTAATTGGAGCCTTGGGGCTTAAAACTTTTTGTTACAAATAAAACAAATCGTTGTAATTTCATGTTGTTTACTAGTTTTCTTTGTACACCATGGATTTGATTCCTACTTTTGAATCCAATTTAAGAATTATGACACATTCAGATCTAATTTCCATAGCAGAACAAGCAGAAGGTCCGGTTTATGTTTACAATGCGGCTAAAATTCAATCTCAGTATCAACGTTTAGTAAATGCTTTTTCGGGTGTTGAAAAATTAAAAATCAACTATGCCTGTAAAGCATTGTCAAACATTTCTGTTTTAAAGCTTATGCAAAATATGGGCTCTGGACTGGATACCGTTTCTATTCAGGAGGTGCTGTTGGGATTAAAAGCGGGATTCAAACCTGCTGATATCATCTTCACCCCTAATGGAGTCTCTCTAGAAGAAATTGAAACCGTAGCTGAAATGGGAGTCCAAATCAATATTGACAACCTTTCGATTTTGGAACAATTTGGAACTAAACACCCCAAAGTACCAGTCTGTATTCGAATCAATCCGCACGTGATGGCGGGAGGTAACAGCAATATTTCTGTGGGTCATATCGATTCTAAATTTGGAATTTCTATTCATCAAATTCCCCATGTATTACGTATCGTTGAAAATACCAAAATGCACATTAATGGAGTACACATGCATACTGGAAGTGATATTTTAGATATCGAAGTGTTTTTGCATGCTTCTGAAATTCTATTCAACACGGCTATGCAGTTTAATGATCTTTCATTCATCGACTTTGGAAGTGGATTTAAAGTTCCATATCGCGAGGGAGATATAGAAACCAATATTGAAGAACTGGGAGAAAAACTCAGTCAGCGTTTTAAAGCATTCTGCGAAACTTATGGCAGACCTTTGGAATTGGCTTTTGAACCTGGTAAATTTTTGGTCAGTCAGGCAGGTTACTTTTTAACCAAGGTGAATGCCGTTAAACAAACCACCTCTACCGTTTTTGCTCAAGTTGATTCTGGGTTTAATCACTTGATCCGACCCATGCTCTACAACTCCTACCACGAGATTGTAAACATCTCCAATCCTGAAGGAAAAGAGCGTTTTTATACCGTAGTAGGCTATATCTGTGAAACCGACACCTTCGGTAGTAACAGAAAAATTGCAGAGATTTCCGAAGGCGATATCATGGCATTTCACAACTCAGGAGCCTACTGCTTTGCTATGGCAAGTAACTACAACTCACGCTACCGTCCAGCTGAAGTGCTCTGGCATGAGGGTGAAGCGCATCTAATTCGCAAACAGGAAAGCTTTGAAGATTTAATGCAGAATCAAATTTTAGTGGATTTTAAGGATAAAATTGAGGCTTAATCCAATTCCTCTATTTTTTTTATTTCTTTATTGTAAGCGGAAACCATTTCACTTACTATCTCAGCCGCAGGTTTAAGGGAATCTATTTGCGAAGCTACTTGCCCAATTTCTAGTTCTCCTTCAACCATATCTCCTTCAAACATTCCCTTTTTAGCACGGCCTCTACCGAGTGCTTCTTTTAACATTTCTGGATTGGCGCCTTCGGCATAGAGTTGTTTTATTCGTTGGTAAAAGGGATTTTTAAGCATGCGAACAGGGGTCAATTCTTTTAGAGTCAGCTCCGTACTGCCTTGTTCAGCACTCAACACTTTGTTTTTAAAATTCGGATGAGATGAAGCCTCTGGAGTGGCTACAAAACGCGATCCTACTTGAACGCCATCTGCACCCAAAGCCCTAGCAGCGAACATTGCCTGACCAGAACCAATCCCACCTGCAGCAATCAAGGGAAGTTTTATCGCTTGTCGAACCAAAGGTATCAAAACCATGGTTGTGGTCTCTTCCCTCCCATTATGACCTCCTGCCTCAAATCCCTCGGCCACTATCGCATCAACTCCACTTGCCTCTGCTTTTAAGGCAAATTTGACAGAGCTAACCACATGAACAACTTTACAGCCATGAGATTTTAAATGAGCAGTCCACAAACTAGGGTTGCCCGCAGCAGTAAAGACAATCCTTACTTTTTCCTCAACGATCACTTCCATCAACTGATCTATATCGGGATACAACAAGGGCACATTTACCCCAAAGGGCTTGCTTGATGCTTTTTTACATTTTTGAATATGCTCACGCAAAACCTCTGGATACATAGACCCTGCTCCCAACAAGCCCAAACCACCAGCATTACTAACAGCTGAAGCCAAACGCCAGCCGCTTGCCCAAACCATACCGGCCTGAACAATGGGATAGCGAATCCCAAAAAGCTGACTAAGTGCGTTTGCCATTAGAGAAATTGATCCACTTTTAAATAAGCATCAATTACAGCCTGTTCTCCTTCTTTATCTGGACGACTGTTTCCGTGTTCCATTCCTAAAATCCCATCAAAGCCCCTAGAATGAATGTACTTAAATACATTAGCGTAATTGATTTCTCCTGTGGTAGGTTCCTTACGTCCTGGATTGTCTCCAATCTGGAAATAACCAATCTCATCCCAACATTTTTCGATATTGGGAATCAAATTCCCCTCTTGAATTTGTTGGTGATAAATATCAAATAAGATCTTACAAGAAGGGGAGTTAACCGTCTTACAGATTTCGTAAGCCTGCGGACTTTCAGCTAAAAATAAACCTGGATGATCCCTAAAGTTTAAAGGCTCCAATACCATTACAATGCCGTGAGGCTCCAATAAAGAAGAAGCTTGTTTTAGGCTTTCAACAACATGAGCGGTTTGATAAGCCATGTTTTGCCGAAGGTCAACATATCCCGGTACTACTGTCATCCATTTAGCATTGATACGTTTGGCTACTGGGATGGCCTTTTTGATATAGTCTAAAAATTCATCCCTTAGAGCATGG
>CAZOWC010000145.1:0-3325 GCA_964583375.1 uncultured Flavobacteriaceae bacterium | reverse complement strand
TCGGGCAATACTTCCAGACTTATTATAGGGACCAAAATTGTCAGCTGTAATTTCTCCGTCATCCAATTGCTCCCAACAATAGGTCAGCCCCTCACCAGCGATTTCAGCAATTGACAATTCATAAGCCGTACCGATAGGGATAAAGTAATCAGTTCCTGCATTAACCGCAAAAGATTCAGTTGACAAAGGTTCGACAACAGCACATTCAAGAGTGTCAACAGTGGTTCTAATATTTTGAATACTATAGTAATGAAAATAAGGATCTCCGTGTAATTGGACATCATCTGGACCGGTAATTCCAGCATATCCCATAATAGTGGATCCACTACCGGGTTCAGCATTCACACCTTGTCCCTCCGTGAAATATGAAAAAGTATGATAAGCCCCAAATTGATGCCCTATTTCATGTGCAGCATAATCTAAATCAAAATAATCATTGCGATATTCCCCTCCATAAATATCTACAAAAGGGTGTGCGCTAAATCCTTGAGCTTTTATTCCAGATTGACAAACACAACCAATACAGCCAGCATCTCCATTCGGCTCACCAAAATCAAATAGATGACCCACATCGTATGCGTCATCCCCTAATACTTCATCAATAGTCGATTGTAGTTCGGTTGCATAATCCCCTGTAAAAGGATCTGTTTCCGAATCTTCGTATACCAATGATTCGTCTGAAACCAACTCTAAACGGACCGATAGTTCATCCTCAAAAATTTGATTGATTCGATTTAGTGTACTTACCAAAGCGGCATAAGCATCCTCAACATTGGTCCCATTACTCAAATCGTTGTCTCCCCAATAGGTAGTGTATTCTGCAGTAGCTGCAATGGCTATTCTAAAAATGTGAATTTCGTTATTGACTTTCATGGTTTCGTTAGAACTCCTTCTTGTTTTTCGCTTTGAGTCAATAAGCTGTACCGTTTTACACACAAAATCTTGAAATCTGTCGTTGTTTATTTTTTGATAGACAAAATGAATACCACTGCTATTTTTTTTGGGTTGGATGAATAAATCGCCTTGGTTTGGTAGCTGAATCCAAGCGTTGAGTCCTGTGGGGTGAGTACTTAATCGAACCTTTACTTCTGGCCTTTTTTTACTATAACCCCTATACGTTTTTATATTGGGATGCGTGGCTGAAAGTTTAGGAGACAGAACTGGAACTGGCTTTAACATAAATAACTCCTCCTCCCCTTTTTCATTTAGCAAAAGAATACGGTCCATCGGTAATACTTTTAAGGATGATAGATTTTTGTCTTTTAAACTAGGCAAGTATCTATAAAATTGCTCCTTTACCAGAGGCTGTGGAAATTGAGTAAATTTTAAGTTTTCAATTTTTTCCCAAGAATTTTGACTCCATGCTAATGGTCCAATAAAATAACAGCCCATTACAAAGGATAAAATTGTTTTTTTTATTTTAAGAACATGTCCCACTAGAGTTTTTTAACTAGTCAAGCTTAAAAATAGAAAACTAATTTAGTTTTGGAGGATATTGCAGTACTTTTGTCAAGCAATTCGATTTAGTTATCACTTATGAATGTTTTTCAAAACATTGAAAATTACAATCCAAAATCAAAATGCATATTGACTATAGGCACCTTTGATGGGGTTCATATTGGACATCAAGAAATAATAAAGAGCTTAGTTGAGTTGGCTCAAAAGCGAAATCTTCAATCAACCATACTTACTTTTTTCCCTCACCCGAGGATGGTTTTACAAAAAGAATCAGACATAAAACTCATTGACACCCTAGAGGAAAAAAAAAGTGTTTTGAAAAAGCTGGGGGTTGACAACCTTATCATCCATCCCTTTTCAAAGACCTTTTCAAGGCTTTCTGCAGTTGAATTCAGTAGAGATATTTTAGCAAATCAGTTGCAGATTGACAGTCTTTTTATAGGTTATGACCATCGGTTTGGAAGAAATAGAGAGGCTACAGCTGCGGACTTAATCTCCTTAGGAAAAATTTATAATTTTGATGTGATTATTATTCCAGCTAAGGATATTGAATCAATTACTGTAAGCTCTACCAAAGTGAGAAAAGCCATTGCTACTGGAGCGTTTGAACTTGTCCATGACTTTTTAGGTCGTTATTTTGAGTTGACAGGAACAGTCAATCGTGGAGAAGGTCTTGGTCGAACAATAAATTTTCCAACAGCCAATATTTCCGTCGCTGAGTCATATAAGCTCATTCCTTCAATTGGAGTATATCTTGTGACAGTGCAAAACGACAATCTTTGCTACAACGGAATGATGAATATTGGAACCCGTCCAACTCTTGACGGGGAACACCAAACGCTTGAAGCACATCTATTTGATTGTGAGAAAGACCTTTACAGTCAAAAATTAAAAATCTCTTTTCTAGAAAAAATTAGGGATGAACAAAGATTTGAATCCTTAGACGCCTTAAAAATTCAACTCAAAAAGGATAAAGAAATTTGCAAAAGAATCTTAATCAATAAGGGCTTGCATTAAAATTCCTTTATTTTTGCAAAAACATTTTTTATGCTGGCATTGCAGTACATCAGAGAAAATAAAGAAGCACTTTTAGCAGGACTCAAAAAACGAAATTTTCAATCAACTGAAAAAATAGATGAGATTATTTCCTTAGATCAAAAACGAAGAACTCAACAAGCGGAACTTGACCAGCATTTGGCTAAAGCCAATTCTTTAGCTAAAGAGATCGGGGTGCTTTTCAAAAGTGGTGAAACAGCAAAAGCAAATGAAATCAAAGAACAAACTGCTAGTCTCAAGGAACTAACAAAAAAACTTCAAGAAGAATTACAACTTACTACTACTAGGTTAAATGAGTTGAGAACTCAAATTCCAAATGTCCCACATGAGTTGGTTCCAACAGGAAACTCAGAGCAAGATAATGAAGAAGTATTTCACTCTGGCAGTATTCCTGAATTGGGTGAAAATCCCCTTCCTCACTGGGAATTAGCGCAAAAGTACGATCTGATAGATTTTGAATTGGGAAACAAAATTACAGGAGCTGGTTTTCCTGTGTTTAAAGGAAAAGGGGCACGTCTTCAAAGAGCGTTAATCAATTATTTTTTGGATAAAAATACTGCGGCTGGATACAAAGAAGTTCAAGTTCCGCACCTAGTAAACGAAGCCTCTGGTTTTGGTACTGGACAACTTCCTGATAAAGAGGGACAAATGTACCATATTCAAAATGACGACTTATACCTAATTCCAACTGCTGAGGTACCACTTACCAACCTATATCGAGATACCATTTTAGAGGAAAAAGACCTTCCAGTTTGCCTTACAGCCTACACCCCTTGTTTTAGAAGAGAGGCCGGAAGTTACGGTGCTCATG
>CAZOWC010000144.1:0-3333 GCA_964583375.1 uncultured Flavobacteriaceae bacterium | reverse complement strand
CTAGTTCATTTGTTTAAACGAACGGAGTATCGTATTTAATTCAAACATGTACTCTCGTTTATTTGCAGAAGGAGCAAAAGCAAAACCTTCCACTACTATCCATCTGTTATAAATGCTGTCTTTAATAGCATAATTTACAAAGGGTCCTGCCATAAAGTCGTTTGCGACCTCCCATGTTCCTTTGGTTAAATAGGTTGGTTTCCCATCGAGTTCTGTTTGAAAAAAGTAGGGTCGAAAAGCTCTTTCAGTAATGAAATAACTCCCCTTTAACCTTCCGGGTATATAAAGTTTACCAATAGAGTCGCGGATGTCCAAAATTTGTTTGTTGAACTTGGTACTTATTGCATTATAATCAACAGTATATGATATGATATTTAAATGTCCTTTGCGTATAGGCTTTTGAATCCAAACAAAATTGTTGGTGTCCTTGACCGTTTCATAGGCAGAAGGATAATCCATTTTAATTCCAAAACGGTCGGTTAAGATTTTCTCTGTGGTTAGTGATTTATTGATCCTCCTCATTTTCTCTTTATGTTCATTTTCAGCTATTGTCCTTCTTAACAAAGAGGCGTTTTCTTTAAAGTAAAATTGTTGAATTTCAGCATCTTCTCCAGTAACCCTTGCTAAAATTTGTGGGCGTGCAAATTGGTTTTGAGCCAGTTGAAATTGTGCGAGAGTATCTTTTTGAAACCAAACTACATTTCGCCCCTGTCTGGCAAAACCAGTAAATGTTTTAGGGTTTAAATAATTTAAACTGTATTGGGGCTCGTCTATTGGGAGCCCTTGGTAAATCTGCTGTAATTCATTTCTCACGCTCTCTCCAAGACTGGAATTCCAGTCCTTCTCAGGCATGACAATATTTACATGGTTCAAGTTTCCGCTTGACTCAGGAACGTAGGCGTTTTTTCTGTCAACCTTATCCTGACAGGAAAACAAAAAACCCATAACAATAAGAATAGCACACCTAAGTCTTTTCATCGGAGATTTGAATTTATTTCGCTTTTCTGATTATTCATTTAGGGCAGCAATTCCAGGGAGTATTTTACCCTCCAGACTCTCAAGCATTGCTCCTCCTCCTGTACTAATATAGCTCATTCTAGATGCTAGTCCAAATTGCTTAACAGCAGCTACAGAGTCCCCTCCTCCGACAAGTGAAAAAGCTCCTGATTTCGTTGCTTCTCCTATGGATTCTCCTATGGAAATTGTCCCCTGAGCAAAATTTGGAAATTCAAATACCCCTAAAGGTCCGTTCCACAAAATAGTCTTGCATTTCAAAATAAGTTGGTGAAAAGTTTCACAGCTTTTAGGTCCTGCGTCCAGTCCTTCCCAGCCATCAGCTATGTTGTTACTTTCAAAAACTTTTTGATTCGCATCATCGCTAAAGTCATCTCCTGCAATCACATCTACAGGTAAATGAATTTCAACGCCTTTTGCCTTGGCTTTTTCCAAAAGCTCAAGAGCATAGTCGCAATAGTCTGGCTCACAGATTGAATTTCCAACAGTTCCTCCTTGGGCTTTTGTAAACGTATAAACCATTCCACCTCCAATGATTAAATGATCTACTTTATCTAACAAGGATTCTATAATGGTAATTTTAGAAGATACTTTAGCCCCTCCTAAGATCGCGACAACGGGTGATTCCCCATCTTTTATAACCTTTTCTATTGCTTTTACTTCACTTGCTAATAATGAGCCAAAGCTTTTCTTGCCTTCAAAATATTTTGCCATTATGGTCGTGGACGCATGTGCTCTATGTGCTGTTCCAAAAGCATCGTTGACGTATACAGTCCCCAACCGAGCGAGTTGTTGAGCAAATGCTTCATCTCCTTTGGTTTCTTCTTTATGATATCTTAAATTTTCCATTAGTAAAACCTCTCCTGGCTTTAATGCAGCAGCTTGTGCTTCGGCTTTATCTCCTACAACATGTCTGCAAAAGTTTACATTCAACCCTAGTACACTTGAGGCTTCGCTGACAATGTGTTCTAAAGACAATTTGGGGTCCCTTCCTTCAGGACGCCCCAAATGGGATAATAAAACACAGCTTCCGCCTTGGGAAAGGATATATTCAATTGTTGGTTTTGCTGCTTGTATTCTAGTTTTGTCCGTTACTTCTAATTCTTCGTTAAGCGGGACGTTAAAATCAACGCGAATAACTGCGCGTTCATTTTTAAAGTTTTGCTGTTCTAAAAGTCGCATAATGAATATTTTTTGTGCAAAAATACGATAATGCAAATGGCAACGAAGGCCTTTTTAAAAGAAGTTCCACAAGGCCTTGATAAATGTGAAGCAGTAACTGTATATTTACTGATGGTTTGGAAACATACAATCGGTCAGGAAAAAACTAAAAACCACTTATCCTACCTGCTTGAGTCTAATCAAGTTCCTCATGCTCAGTTATTTAACTCCATTTGTGGGCGAGGAGGTCTTGTACTGGCAATTGAATTTGCTTTAGAATTATTAAAGGTTTCTGAAGACGTTAAAGAGATCAAAACTTTAGGTGAAATTTGCCAAAATCCAAACCTGCATTTTATTTATCCGGTTGTAAAAAGAGGAACTGAAAAGCTTGTCTACTCGAGTGATTATATTTCAGAATGGTATGAATTTCTAAATGAAAAGCCTTATGGTGATTATACAGATTGGTTTGATCATATAGCTGTTGGGAATAAACAGGGTATAATCGGTGTTTCTGAAATTGAAAAATTGCATCAGAGTTTATATCTAAAAGCTTTTGGGGGGGGGGATAAAGTTTGTGTGCTTTGGGGCTTGGAAAAAATGAATGCCGCTGCAGCCAATGCCTTTTTAAAGCTGTTAGAGGAACCACCCGATAACACTTATTTTATACTGTTGTGTGAGAGTGACGAAAATGTCTTACCCACCGTACTATCGCGTTGTCAAGAAATAACTTTAGGACCAATAGAAGAATCCGCATTAGCTCGAATGATCCCTGAAAATCAAAATAACAATCTACAGCTACTCAAACAGGCAGGGGGTAATTATGGTAAGCTGCTCTTTCTAATTTCTGATAAGGAAGAAAAAATATACGAGGCTTTTTTAGTACAAGGTCTGAGAGCTGCTTTTAAAGCTAAGGGAAATAAAAATGTTGTTGTGGATCTAATGAGTTGGGCCAATGAATTGGCTTTACTTGGAAGGGAAAAACAAAAAGCTTTTCTGAGGTTTGGAATACAGTTTTTTCGAGATGCCTTTTTAAAAAATTATCGCTTAAATGAATTGGTGCACCATAAATCAGAAACTGGCTTTGATATGAATAAACTCGCCCCTTTTATTCACAGTGAAAACATCCTTGAATTGACCGCGCTTTTTGAAGAACAGCAT
>CAZOWC010000143.1:0-3361 GCA_964583375.1 uncultured Flavobacteriaceae bacterium | reverse complement strand
AGCCTCATATAAATGATGACATCTTCAATTGAAATATATAGTAATGATAAAAATCAATGTGAATATTATCGGCTTAGGGGATGTCGTCTGTTATTGAAATCCGAGCGCATACAACAGATTAAATAGCGGTTCTGGCGATGTTAGGGAGACTAACTAAGTACGCTTAAAAGGGATACGCAACAGCATAATTCCACCTAAAATAAAAAAAATGATAAAGAACAATATGCTGTTTCGCATACTCCCTGAGATATGGTCAATCAGACCAAAACAGACCATACCGATAACAATTCCGATTTTTTCAGTTACATCGTAAAAGCTAAAAAAAGAAGTTGTGTCCTGAGTCTCAGGTAAGAGTTTGGAATAGGTCGATCGAGAAAGAGATTGCATTCCTCCCATAACCATTCCTACAAAACCAGCCACAATATAAAATTGCATGGGGGTTCTGGTATAATAAGCTACCACACAAAGCACTACCCAGATTCCATTTATTATAATCAAAACAGGGATATTCCCAAAACGTTCTGAAGCCCTCGCCGTGAGTAAGGCTCCAAAAATCGCAACGATTTGAATAAGTAAAATACTGACAATTAGCCCAATAGTCTTTTCACTTGAACTCGCCCAGGTAATTTCTTCCTCACCGTAATAGGCTGCAACTAATAGAACCGTTTGTAATGCCATACTGTAAAGAAAAAATGCAGGTAAAAATCGTTTTAACCCTAGATGCTGGTCCAACTGTTTCCAAACGAGTTTGAGTTCTTTAAACCCATTCCAAAAAATATCCTTTGTGACTTTAACTTCGTGATTTCCCTTAGGTAAATAATAAAAGGAATATTGGCTGAATAAAGACCACCAAATACCTACTGAAACAAAAGAATACCTCATGGCCTTCATAGAGGCTTCTTCAGGAGCTCCAGAAATACCAAACAAATCGGGTTGCATTACCATAGCCAAATTGACCAATAATAAAAGTACACTTCCTATATATCCCATTGAAAACCCTCTAGCGCTCGCCCGGTCTTGTTGTTCTGGATAGGCGACATCTGGAAGATAGGAATTATAAAAAACCAAACTTGCCCAAATACCAATCATTGCCAGGAAATAAAAGAAGAGACCGACGTAGATCGTATCCAACTCAAAAAAATACAATCCGATGCAGGAAACAGAACCCATATAAACAAAGATTTTCATAAATCTTTTTTTGTTACCAATATAATCTGCGATCCCTGAAAGTAGTGGAGATATAAAAGCCACAATAACAAAAGCAAAGGCTGTTACAAAGCTGATTACAGCAGTATTTTTAATGTCGTAACCAAAAAATGAAATGGTATTGACCTCGACAAATAAAGCTCCAAAGTAAATGGGAAAGATAGCCGAAGAAATTACCAATGCATATACAGAGTTTGCCCAATCATAAAACGCCCAGGCATTGATTAGTTTTTTACTTCCCTTTTCGAGAGGAACTTTAGGTGATAACATTAAAACTAATTTAGTTTTTCAATGTAGGAAAATCAAAACGATAATTCGATTCATTTCCCGTTGATTTCTTGTGCTCGTTTTTTGGCAAGGGGGATCCATTTGGTTAAATCATTGATTCTTCGCTTATTGGAAAGGTGAGTACTTAAAATTTCCAGAGGGGCTTTACCGCCTGAAGCTACTTTCATTCGTTCCCACAGTCTGGGAGATTATTCTGGAATAAATCCTGCAGTTGCCACCAACTTTAAACCTGTTTGATAGACTTGTTTACATTCTTTGTACAAAATGTTAAAACGGCTCCAACCGTAATTCCTGATCCTTATGGTGTCAAAATTGTTTGTATTTTTACTCTGGCTGATTGACTTTGCAACTGCTGAGTAGTAAAATTAAGAAGAGGATGATAAGATTTTTCATAGGAATGGGGTACAGTTAATTATACAAAATCGTTTTTGAAAAATGTAGCGGTAGGCTTGAAATTTTAACTCCTGAAAAACTTTGGTTAGCTTTGATAAAAAATTGGTAATGAAAATGTATACCCCTCTAGTCCTATTGCTACTTATGATTGGCTGCACAGGAAATTCTCAAGAGACAAAACAAAAAGAAAACAAAACCTATACAGTACAAAAAACAGATGCGCAGTGGAAGGCTGAGTTACCAGAAATGGCCTACTACGTCTTGCGAAAAGCAGGAACAGAACGTGCCTTTAGTGGTCCTTTAAACAACAATAAAGAAGCTGGAACCTATGTCTGTGCAGGCTGCCAATCACCCTTGTATCAATCCAAATACAAATACGATTCTAAGAGTGGATGGCCTTCTTTTGATCGAGGAATCGATTCCAATTTGGAGTATGATGTCGATTATAAAATCGGCTATCCTCGTACCGAGCTTAAGTGTAATAAATGTGGAGGTCACCTTGGTCACGCTTTCAACGACGGACCAAGAGAAACAACAGGTATGCGTCATTGTATTAATTCTGCAGCCCTAAACTTTATTCCAGCAGATGAAAACCCATAAACCCTATCCCGTACAAAAAACAGATGAGGAGTGGAAAGCAAGCTTGGATGCTGAATCTTATCGTGTTTTAAGAGAAAAAGGTACCGAATATCCGTTTACTGGTAAATATAACAGTCATTTTGAGGAAGGAACCTACAACTGTAAAGGATGTGGTGCTCCTTTATACAATTCCTCCAGCAAATTTGACAGCAGTTGCGGTTGGCCTAGCTACGACGCTGCTTTAAGTGGTGCATTAGAATTCATTAAAGATACCAATCACGGTATTATACGAACCGAAATTATTTGTGCGAATTGTGGTGGACACCAAGGGCATGTATTTCAAGACGGGCCTACGCCAACTGGTGAACGCTACTGCGTAAATTCAGCTAGTATTCGTTTTCAGCCCAAGGAAAAATAAAATGTTAAAAAATTGCCCTCAGTTTTGTAACTTTGCATTGAATTTAAACAGCTTTTCATGACTACATATGACATCATAGTTTTAGGAAGTGGACCCGGAGGTTACGTCACTGCGATTCGAGCTTCACAATTGGGTTTTAAAACCGCCATCGTTGAAAAAGAAAGCCTTGGAGGCGTCTGCCTCAATTGGGGCTGTATCCCAACCAAAGCACTTTTAAAATCAGCTCAAGTTTTTGAATATCTAAAGTATGCTGAAGATTACGGACTGAAAGTAAAAGAATACGACAAAGACTTTAATGCGGTAGTCAATCGCAGTAGAAATGTCGCCTTAGGTATGAGTAAAGGCGTTCAATTTCTAATGAAAAAGAACAAGATAGACGTCATAGAAGGGCATGGTAAAATCCTCGCTGGTAAAAAAGTCGCTGTGACTCACGGAAAGAAAACCGAAGATTACCAAGCTAAAAATATTATAATCGCA
>CAZOWC010000142.1:0-3367 GCA_964583375.1 uncultured Flavobacteriaceae bacterium | reverse complement strand
TTCCGTATGAAAAACTAGCGTTAGTCTCCCAGGTATAACCATCTCCAAATACAGCATCTCTATTTTCTTGATTGTAAGTAGCTTTACTATTTTTTTCATCGATCGGACCAATTTGTCTTCCATCAGGAGTTTCAAAATATCCTGTTGATAAATCGTAAATATCATTTCCTCCAGAACGTAAAGCTATTTCATCACCGTAAGAAAATCCAGTATTTTCAACGAAATATCCAATACCTGGATCTCCATACCAGATACCGTCATATCCTTGACCCCAAGTGTCTTGTTTTCCCCATTCTCTGTTCACACGGTCAACTGAAAGCGAAGTTTTGACATTGAAACTCCAACCCTTAGATTCCTTTGAACCTCTTTTGGTATTGATTACTAAAACACCATTGGCAGCTCCAGTACCGTAGAGTGCTGCTGCCGCTGCACCTTTAATAACTGATACTGATTCAATATCTTCAGGATTGATATCATTAAGACGTGATTGTTGTACAACACCTGCAGTACCTCCACCAATGTTGGCGTTTGAAATGGGCGCTCCATCAAGTACAATTAAAGGTGAGTTGTCACCGTTAATTGTGTTCTGTCCACGTATTTGAATGTAAGCTCCAGATCCTGGATCTCCTGAGTTTCTTGTAATTTGCACACCAGAGGCTTTTCCTGAGAGTCCTTGAAGAACCCCTGTTTCTCCTGAACGTTGAAGTTGGTCCACTTCAACAACTGATGTACCAGAAAGATCATCATCTTTCTTCTTTTCGATACCAAGTGCTGTCAATACGACCTCTTCAAGTTCGTTGGCTGGTGATAAACTAACCGAAATTGAATCCTGGTTATTTACCGTTTGATTAATGGACTCGTAACCGACATAACTGATATTGATTACATCACCAACGTTTGCTTGGATAGAAAAATTACCATCAAAATCTGTAGTTGTTCCATTGTTAGTTCCCTGAACTAACACAGTAGCTCCAGGAAGAGGGACGCCCTCATCATCGGTAATGTTTCCCGATATCGTTCCCTGTGCAATTGCGAGTTGCGCAAATAGCATTAGAGACATTAAAAAATACAATTGTTTCATTTTATAAAATTTTTAAGTGCGTAAATATATAATATATTGTTAATAAATGTTAATATTTTCTAAAAAAATAGCGTAGCATCAATAAAAATAATCTCAAAGAAGCGTTTGAAAATTCATAAAAATTGATAAACAAGGGCTAAAAATAGGGTGAGGTTTTTTAAAATAATGGGTTTACCCTCAAACATCAGAGGAAATGGATTGTTAATTAAAATTTATTAACTAGTCTAGACTTTAAAACTAAAATGGCTTTTAGATTTTCATAAAAAAAATAAAGTAGCTTTATTGTTTGTCGCCAAATTTTTCAAATACAAGTAGAACATCTTTATAATTTTTTAATTTGATATTATTTTCGGACATGAATTTTTTGAGTCGACTTTGATCATCTGGGAATAGTTTTACTATTGATTTTTTATTGATTTTCAATTCTGTTAAAATCGTTTTTACCGCAGGAGTGTAAAAGAGTTTAAACTTATCTTCAAATCTAGCAGATAAAAAGCCTCCAATACCGGAAGGAGCAGGTTTTTCGTCTATAAATTTTTTACTCATTCTGAGGTAAAGTTTGTGGTTTTGATCAGAAAAAATCCGCACTAAATAAGAGAGTTCCCTTTTGTCTTTAGGATTTAATGAAAAGGCTTTGTAAAAATCACTTCCAATTTGAGCCTCTACATTTTCTGATTTTGTTAGAATGCTAGAAGCAGTTTTTTGGCTTGTATTTTTTCCAATTTCAATATAGTCTTTGTATGGGTTGTATCTTAAGAATGTTTTTTCATCCAAAGGGACCCCATTAAATACTACAGTTGATTCTTCAAAATTAGTGTTGAAATACATACTCCCTTTGATGTCGTCAATTATTTCATTTTCTAATACGTCACTTTTTAAATTGCTAAAATCATCTAGAGCTCTAGATGATGAAAAGCGTTGTGCACCAGTAATATCGGCATAGCTTTGACCCATGGTGTAGAATGAAAATGTAAGAAGGATTATAGTGTATAGTTTCATTTAAATATCATTTAAAGTTGTTTTTGTCTTATGACTTCAAATAGGGTAACGCCAAATGCCACAGAAACATTTAATGATTCGATTTTATCTGTCATCGGTAATTTCGCTGTTTTCGATATAATTTTTAAAAGTCCATTTGATATTCCAATCCCTTCAGATCCAAAAACTAACCCAATGGGACCAATTAAGTCACTTACGAAGATAGTCTCTTTGGCTTTTTCACTTATTGCTATTGTGGGGATGTTATGAGAGTCTAAAAGATAGACAATATCTTTTAGATGACTTACTTTTGAGACTGGGACTTTAAATGCACCACCTGCTGATGTTTTAACAACATCTCCATTTAATGGAGCACTACCACTATTAGATATAAAAACAGCATCAACACCAGTTGCAGCGGCAGTTCGAAGAATAGCCCCAAAGTTACGGGCATCTGTAATACCATCTAATAAAACAAATATTGGGTCTTTTTTAGAAGAAATTATTTCTTCAACTAGCGGTTCCATTTTAAATGTCTTGAGGGCCGCAATTCGAGCAACTGCACCTTGATGATTTTTATCAGAAAATTTATTTAAACGCTCAATTGGTACAAAGCTAAATGCTATGTTTTTTTTCCTTAGTTGGTGTAAAAGCTGTTCCGCTAAATTGCTCTTTGTCCCTTTTAGAATCCAAACTTTATCGATAGGCTTCTCAGAGTTAACAGCTTCTAAGATTGCTCGAATTCCAAAAATAGACACTTTTTCCATTTGGTAAAAGTAATCCAATTTATACGAAGACTTAGATAAGTACTCATTAAAATTGGAATTTATTAATTCTTTAGATTCGAACAATACTCAATCATTTTATTGCTTGATTTATGTATTAGAGTAACTTTTTTAAGTTTCCTCTATTTTCATCAGAATGAAGAAAAAAACCGATGTTATTTAACAAAAAAATTTTACGGTTAAGATCAATATATATGTGCAAAAAATAGAAATCCTATTCTCAGTTTTTGTCGAAAAGATCAGGTTTTTTTCTTTTTTTAAAGAATTGTTAAAATTTTACATTTGAACGGTTTGAATCCACGAAAAAATATTCTACATTTGCACGCCCATAAAAATGGGGAATTAGATATATTATATGCCAACTATTGCACAATTAGTACGAAAAGGAAGAGTTACGATTACCAAGAAGAGTAAATCGGCTGCTTTGGATTCGTGTCCACAACGACGTGGGGTTTGTACTCGTGTTTACACGACAACCCCTAAAAAACCGAACTCAGCAATGCGTAAAGTAGCGCGTGTTCGA
>CAZOWC010000141.1:0-3393 GCA_964583375.1 uncultured Flavobacteriaceae bacterium | reverse complement strand
GTTTGAAAGCCTAGGTATTTTATGTTGACCTCCTAATTTGTTTTTATTTGAAAGCCATTTGTAGAACAGTCCTTCTTTTGCTTGGTGGAGTTGTAAAGTTTCTAAGCTTGAGTTTCGTTTGGCTTCATAATCTGAATTTTCTTTTTGAAGTTCTTTGTCTAAAAGTCTAGAAAATAATTTCAAATCTTGTGGTTCTTTTTCAAACTCAACGATCCACTCGTGTGCACCTTTTGAATGATTCTTCATGAAAATCGGTGCAGCACTGTAGTTTGAAACAATACTTTTAGTCATCATACTTACTGCTGATATTGCTTTTTCTGCATTATCGATGATTAATTCTTCACCAAAGGCATTGATATGATGTTTTGTTCTTCCAGTGACTTGAATGCGATAGGGGGATAGATTAGTAAAACGTATAGTATCACCAATTCTATAGCGCCAAAGACCAGCATTGGTAGTAATCACAAGTTCGTAATTGGTATTTAGCTCAACTTCAGATAAAGGAATAACCTTTAATTCATTTTTATTGGAATTGGGTTGGAAAGGAATAAACTCATAGAAAATACCATAGTCGAGCATTAAGAGAAGATCAGTGGCATCGTTGCGATCTTGAATACCAAAAAAACCTTCGGAGGCATTGTAAATTTCGTAGAACTTAAAGCCTTTTTTTGGAAATAAACTTTGATATAATTCACGATAGGGCTTAAAGCTGACTCCTCCGTGAAAATAAACTTCGGCATCTGGCCAGATCTCCGTAATGGTCTTTCCCGCTGTTTCTTCGAGTACTCTTTGAAGAAGGATAAGCATCCAAGAAGGTACACCTGCCAAACTTGTTACTTTCTTAGTTAGGGTTTCCGTTACTATCGCTTGCATTTTGGTTTCCCATTCAGAAATTAATGAGGTTTTGGGACTTGGTGTACTACTCAACTCTGCCCAAAAAGGCATATTCTGAATGATGATGGAAGATAAATCTCCAAAATAACTGTTGTTTTCGTTATAAAGTTCGTGACTACCTCCCAAACGAAGACATTTTCCACTCAATAGTTGAGAATCGGGATTGTTATTAAAATAGAGTGACAACATATCCTTCCCGGCCTTGTAGTGACAATCTTCTAGAGCTTCACTACTAACAGGAATAAATTTACTTTTCGCATTTGTAGTACCACTTGATTTTGCAAACCACTTTATGGGACTGGGCCAAAAAATATTTTGTGTTCCATTTCTGCACCTTTCAATTTGAGAAGCAATAGACTCATATGTACTAAGTGGAATGTTAGATCTAAATTCTTCGTAGTCTTTAATTTTAATAAAGTTATAACAAATTCCTATTTCAGTATTTTGAGCCTTATTTAAGAGTACACTAAGCAATTCAGTTTGCACCTCATGTGGATATTTCATAAAGAGTTCCATCTGATGGATTCTTTTTTTTAGAATCCAGGATGCAATTGAATTAAAGATCGAAGTGGGCATAAAATTATCGTTATCTTACCATTGTAAATTTAAATAATATTCTTTAGGACATGTTTCAAGCAACCTTAAAAAAAATGCGGACTGAAAATCTTCAACCCATTAATTATTTTTTGGATGTAGAATCTGGATTTCTTCACCTCAATCAGTTACTTGGTAAGACCATTCGATTAGAACACAGTGGTTCTCAGTGTTTAAATTGTAGTTTGAGTAAGCCAATTTTTCGACAGGGTCATTGTCAATCATGTTTTTTTGATAGCCCAGCCACGGGTGATTGGATTATGCGTCCTGAGTTGAGCAAAGCTCATTTAGGTAAAGAGGATCGAGATTTGGAATACGAGTCTAAAATGCAATTACAACCCCATACGGTATATCTTGCACTGAGCAGTCATCTCAAAGTAGGAGTGACTCGAAAAAGTCAGTTACCAACCCGATGGATTGATCAGGGAGCACATCAAGCTACAGTAATTTTAGATGTGCCTAATCGATATCTCGCAGGAGTTGGTGAAGTAGCACTTAAAAACTTTTTTTCTGATAAAACCAATTGGCGCAAAATGTTGCAAAATGATGCTGAAGCGGTGGATTGGGAAGAAGCGCGAGGCCATGCTCTTGACGGTATCCCGAACGACTTAAAACCTTATATAGTAAGAGAAAAAATCGATATACAAAACATGACATTTCCCGTATTGCAATTTCCTAAAAAAGTAAAGAGTTTAAATCTCAGTAAAACTCCTCTCTATAAAGGAAAATTGATGGGAATCAAGGGACAATATTTAATCTTTGAAGATGCAACGGTATTCAATGTTCGTTCTAATGAAGGCCAATGCGTGAGACTTTCAATCAATTAACCTAAATGCTTTTCAGAATCTGAGAGTAAACGATTAAGTTCGCCTAATTCTTTTTTTGTAAGATCTCGGTATTTTCCAACACCTAAATTGAGCTCAATATTCATTATCCGAATACGTTTGAGCTTGATCACTCTATAATCTAAATATTCACACATACGTCTAATTTGCCTATTTAAACCTTGAGTGAGTACTATTCTAAATTGTTTTTTGTGAATTTGTTCCACTTCACATTTGCGTGTAATCTTGTCTAGAACGGGTAGCCCGCTTGACATCCGCTCGATAAATTCTGCGGTAACAGGTCTGTTCACCGTAACGATGTATTCCTTTTCGTGGTTATTTCTTGCTCTGAGGATTTTGTTTACAATATCACCGTCGTTTGTTAATAATATTAAACCTTCACTAGGCTTATCGAGTCTCCCGACAGGAAATATTCTAGAAGCATAATTGATGTAATCAATAATATTGTCTTTTTCAACTCTAGTATCTGTTGTACAGACAATACCTACCGGTTTGTTAAATGCCAAATATACCTTCCGTTCTTTAAGGTTTTCAACCAGTATACCGTCTATTTCAATCCGGTCTGAGGAACTTACTTTTTGTCCCATAACTACTTTTTGTCCGTTGACTTGTATCCGCCCTGCATCAATTAATTTGTCTGCAGCACGTCTTGAGCAATGTCCAATTTCGCTGAGGTATTTGTTTAGCCTTATGCCCTGTTTCTGATCGTTCATTTACATTAAATTTTTAGTTCATCAGTGGGTTTGAGATTAAACTTTTTCCTAAATAAAAACACAAATAAATAAAGCAATGGAGTATCCAAAGCCGCGATTAAAACTTTAAATAAAAAGCCTGAAAGCACAAGTCCCCAAAACAAATCCCATTCTAAGACTCCAAACAGGCTAAGCAAACTGATGACTGAAAAAGTATCAATGAATTGAGAACTAAAGGTTGAGAAATTATTCCGCAACCAAAGCATTCGACCTTCGGTAAGTTTTTTCCAAAAGTGATACAGGCGAATATCTACAAATTGTGCGCCGAGATAAGCCATCATTGATGCCAACACAGCAACTGGTGATAG
>CAZOWC010000140.1:0-3395 GCA_964583375.1 uncultured Flavobacteriaceae bacterium | reverse complement strand
TTATATATCAAGGCGTTGGTCTAGGAGCTTTTTTGATTCCATATCTTATCGGCTTAAGTGGCTATAAACTTTTCTTTAACGTTAATGCCAGAGGTCTAGTAAGTTCATGGGCTTGGGGAATTGCCCATATTCTTTGGACCTGCTTAACATTTGGGTATTTATGGACAGAATTTCCCATTTTATCTGGAATAATTGGTTTTGAAATTCACTCCTTTGCTGTCATTTATATCGGACGCCTAGGGCTCTTAGCAATACTGTCCTTTTTATTTCTTTGTTTTATTGTTATCGAGTTGGGATGGACACCTGAAAAAATAACTTTATGGTTTCAGTCATTAGAGAAAACTGAAACGCAAAAAACAAATGAAGAAATTGCTGATGAAGGAATTGAAATTGATCTTAATTCAGTTTCTAAAGCTCCTACCTCCACCGACAATCTTAAAGAAGAGATTGCCTTTGATAATTCCGCAGACGAAAAAGAGACCGCAGTTTTAGAAGCTGAACCTATTGCAATGGAAATTGAAGCACCCGTTGAAGAAAGTGTAGAAGAAAAACTGTCTAAAACCCTAGTTGAAAAACAAGGTTTTTTTGACCCCACTTTAGAACTCAGTAATTTTAAAAGACCGGGTATAGATTTATTGAAAGATTATGGGGATAGTGGGATCACAATCAATCAGGAAGAATTGGAAGCCAATAAAAATAAAATTGTTGATACACTCAACAACTACAAAATTGGAATTGCAAATATCAAAGCAACCATTGGTCCTACGGTAACTTTGTATGAGATTGTACCTGATGCGGGTATCCGAATTTCTAAAATTAAAAATTTAGAAGATGATATTGCGCTTTCACTGTCGGCTCTTGGCATTCGAATTATCGCTCCTATTCCAGGCAAGGGAACTATTGGAATTGAAGTTCCAAACCAAAAGCCAAGCATAGTCTCCATGCGATCTGTAATTAGTGCTTCTAAATTTCAGAACGCAGAGATGGAATTACCTATTGCTTTGGGTAAAACAATTAGCAACGAAACTTTTGTAGTCGATCTATCTAAAATGCCACACCTTTTGATGGCTGGGGCCACAGGTCAGGGTAAATCTGTTGGCTTAAATGCAGTTTTAACTTCCTTACTTTATAAAAAACACCCCGCTGAAATAAAGTTTGTATTGGTTGATCCCAAAAAGGTAGAACTCAATATTTACAATAAAATCGAACGCCACTATCTCGCAAAACTACCCGATACAGAAGAGGCTATTATAACAGACAATACCAAGGTAATCAACACGCTAAATTCTCTTTGTATTGAGATGGACAATCGCTACGAACTATTAAAAAATGCGATGTGTCGTAATCTAAAAGAGTACAATAAAAAATTTAGAGAACGAAAGTTGAATCCAAATGAAGGCCATAGCTATTTACCTTATATCGTTTTGGTGGTTGATGAATTTGCTGATTTGATCATGACAGCAGGAAAAGAAGTTGAGACTCCTATTGCCCGTCTAGCGCAACTGGCGCGTGCGATCGGTATCCACTTAATCATTGCAACCCAACGACCATCTGTCAATGTGATTACAGGAATCATTAAAGCTAACTTTCCAGCTCGAATTGCCTTTAGAGTAACCTCAAAAATTGATTCTAGAACGATTTTAGATAGTGGAGGTGCTGATCAACTAATCGGTAGAGGTGATATGCTTTACACTCAAGGAAACGAACTGACAAGAATCCAGTGTGCATTTGTTGATACTCCTGAAGTAGAACGAATTGCCGCTTATGTGGGAGGGCAAAAAGGCTATGCCGATGCTCATTTACTTCCCGAATATGTCGGTGAAGAAAGCCAAAGCAACTTAGATATTGATATCAGTGAGCGCGATGCTTTGTTTAGAGAGGCCGCCGAAGTAATTGTTACCGCACAACAAGGTTCGGCATCTTTATTGCAACGAAAATTAAAATTAGGTTATAATAGAGCAGGAAGAATTATCGATCAAATGGAGGCTGCAGGAGTAGTAGGACCCTTTGAAGGAAGTAAAGCCAGACAAGTTTTAGTATCTGACTTTGCAGCCTTAGATCGGTTATTAAATGACGAAGAGAATTAATCACATTTCCAAAAAATAAAATTGCCATGAGAAAACGAATTGTTTTCCTTCTTTTTACGTCTGTTTTGAGTATTCAGCTGAATGCTCAAAACACTGAGGCTGCTCAAAAGCTTTTAGACGAAGTATCAACTAAAATTGCCTCCTTTGAAACCATGACCTTTGAATTTGATTATGTACTTGAAAACAGACAAGAGAACATCAAACAAGAAACCAACGGATCCGTCACTGTATCTGGAGACCGTTATAAATTACTTTTTCTAGGGGCTGAACAATTATTTGATGGTAAAAAAACCTATACCGTAGTCCCTGAAAACGAAGAAATAACCATTACCAGCATTGAAGAAACGGAGGACATTGGTATAAATCCTTCTAAACTTTTGTACTTCTATAAGGAAGGCTATTCTTTTCAGTGGGATATCAAACAAAATGTGATGGGACGAACTATTCAATTTATCAAACTCATACCCGCGGAGGAGAATAAAGATGTAGATTATCTTTTACTAGGTATAGATACGGTCAAAAAAACCATCTACCGACTAATTGAAATAGGATCCAATCAAACACGAACAACCCTCACTATTTCAAATTTTGTTTCCAATGTGAAATTGAATACCAATTTCTTTGAATTTGATGCCTCATTGTATCCAGATTATTATATAAATCAGTAGACTTTGAAAATCATTGATCGCTACATTTTAAAAAGCTATCTGACACGCCTTTTCAGTGTTTTTACTATCTGTATGTTTATTTTTATCATACAAACTTTTTGGTTGTTTATCGATGAACTGGCTGGAAAAGGCTTGGACATTTTGATCATTCTCAAATTTCTCATCTATTATTCTCCAAAGCTTATACCGCTTGTATTACCTCTATCGGTATTATTGGCATCCCTTATGACTTATGGGACACTTTCAGAAAATTATGAGTTTGCAGCCATGAAATCTACAGGGATTTCACTTCAACGTGCACTTTATGGCTTAATGATTTTTCATATTTTGCTAGGTATTGGAACCTTTTATTTTTCCAATCACGTGATACCTTACGGTGAATTAAAATCCTACAACCTTAGACGAAACTTAGCTAAACTTGAACCCACATTAGCCATACGAGAAGGGATTTTCAATGAAATTGGTGAAATCAACATAAAAGTTAAAAAAAAGTATGGAGACAATGATCGATTTTTGGAAGATGTGATTATTCACGAGTATAGCCGCAATCAAAAAAATAATATTGTCATAAAGGCCGAACGAGGGGAAATGAAAAATGAGCCTACCGATCCCAACCTAAAATTAGTGCTCTATAATGGCA
>CAZOWC010000139.1:0-3413 GCA_964583375.1 uncultured Flavobacteriaceae bacterium | reverse complement strand
TGCGTCAGTGGATAAACCGTTTCGAGTTTATTTAAATGACTTTGATGAAAATGCTACCTATGACATCGTTTTAAGTTACAAGTCAGATGATACTGAGTATCCGGTTAGGGGAAGACAATGTTCATCTGAGCAAATGCCAGCAATTAAGGAAAAGTTTAAGAATTACAACAGCTTTGCCAGTGCTTCACTAGAAGAAATATACTCTGATCAAATGCTTGAAGAGTCTTTAAAATATGAAATCAGCTCTTTTGCAAGTGTTTATTTAGAAAATAAGGATGGCAAATTTATTGCCAAAAATCTTCCCTATCAGGCTCAATTATCAAATATTAACGCCATGGTGGTTAAAGACATTGACAATGATGGTAATCTAGACATCGTCCTAGGTGGAAACATGTATAATGCCGAAGTAGAAACACCTCGAAACGATGCCAGTTATGGGCTTTGGCTCAAAGGAGACGGTAATAACGGATTTAGTGCTCAACTCCCAAGAGAAACAGGTCTAGTAATACGAGGAGATGTAAGAAATATTAAAGCAATTAGAGTAGGAGATGAATCCCATTTACTGGTAGCAAAAAACGATCAAGAACTCCAACAAATTAGAGTTAACTAATGCGATTTTTTTTAGTTGTTTTTTCTGTTATTTGTTTGACGGGATGCATGAATCAGAAATCTCGTCAATTTAAAAATTACCTCATCGGAGATTGGAGAATAGAAAATCCGAACCTCCAGTCCATTATTCGGTTTGAAGAAAGCGGCAAGACCACCTATTTCATGAATCGGTATAGTTATCAACTCGATAGTCTTGCACAAATTGGTAAATGGAGCTTAAATGAGATAAAAAAAGGTAAGTACACCGATACTTTTATGGTCAGTATTGACAAACAACCCCAAAAAACTATATTTCAATTCATTGTCATAGATCAGGACAAAATCAAAGTAATTGACGAGCAAGGGCAAACATTTTTTACCAGAATTCAAAAAAATTAATTTTCAAGCTGATTAAACACATTGCCATAAGTGTCAAATCGGAAGTAATAAGTAAATTCTTGTGCCTCATCGCTTCTTCCCATTATAGTAAATTCCAGTTTTGCAATCTGATTATTTCCATCTGCATATAAAACAAAATGAAGAGGATCAAAGGCTTCAAAATCACGACTTTTTAATATGGATTTTAAAAGAATCTGCATTAAAGCTCGGTTAACTCTTTGCTGTTCTATTTTAATCTCTAAGTTATTTTCTACAGGGATTTCATACTCATCTCCGTTTGCCTTTTGCCAAGAAAAAACAAAGCTTTCGGGAGCAATCATAACCTCTTGGGAAAATATGAAATTAGAATTGATAATGATACCCAGGAGAAATAAAAAACAATATTTCAAGTACATATTAATCATGAAATAAAATTTGATTAAATTTAAGAAAAATATACAATTATAGATTGTATTGTGATGAGAAAGGATTTATGAAGAATTGTACCAAACCATTATTTTTATTTGCTCTTCTACTTATTTTTATAAGTTGCTCAAAAGAGGAGGATGAAAAGAAATCTACCAGTTATAAATTAAGAACAGAGGTATGGCCAAGTGATCAAAATGGAAAAATCATACCAAGTCAAGGAGATTACAACCCATTCAGCATTAAAACCATCTACGCCCGTCCTGAACCCGGCTGGATTTTTGATCGATGGGAAGGTGCAATAAGAGGTTCTGAAAACCCAACGGATGTTTCTTTTTATGATGATCTTGCTATTAGAGCAGTTTTTGAAAAAGATACTTTTAAAGTAAGAACTATTGCAGGAGGGAGAGGAAAAGGAAGTGAATTGAATCAACTTTACTATCCTACTGGAATTGCCCTTGACCCCTCTGGAGACCTCTATTTGAGTGATATGTACAATCACCGTATCCAAAGATGGAAACCTGGTGCAACTATTGGAATTACTGCTGCTGGAGGAAATGGTTTTGGCTACAGCCCCTCTCAACTCGAAGAACCAGGTAAAATTGATATCGACAGTCAAGGAAATATCTATATTGCGGATACTGGGAACAATAGAATTCAAAAATGGGAATATGGAGGGCTTACGGGAACTACTGTAGCAGGAGGAAACGGTATGGGTGCCGAATCCAATCAATTGAATAAGCCCTTTGGTATAGCAGTAGATAATTCAGGAATAATCTATATCTCTGAGCTTGGAAATCATAGAGTAACCAAGTGGAAAGTAGGAGCATCAACTGGGGAAATAATCGCAGGAGGAAATGGAGAAGGTAATAAACCAAACCAACTTGCAATTCCAATGGGAATTGCGGTAAATAATAACGGTGATTTATTTGTAGCAGACACCTATAACCACCGAGTCCAGCTATGGGAAAAAGGATCTAACAAAGGAAGAACCCTAATTTCAGGGAAAGATTTTAAGGCTGACTCTCAAATCAATTATTTTAGTGGCATTAGTTTAGCAAACGAAACAACACTATACATCACTGATTATCAACAACAACGAATCATACAATATAACTTAGACTCAGATACGTTTGAAATTATTTTGACGAATGATTCCTTAGAAAACGAAGAAGACAAACTCTCACAACCCTATCAAACAATAGTAGATACTACGGGAGATATTATCATTGCCGATGCTAAAAAGAATCGCATTCAAAAAAGAAAAATTGAAACTGAATGAAAGGAAAATATCAGGGAAACTCTGGTTTTAAATCCTACAAAATTATTCCCTATTCTTTATTTTTCATACTAAGTATATTTTTTTCGTGCTCAACAGATCTACAATTGAATAAAAATAATTTAAATCTCGAGTCAAGTGCGTATTTGATTCAGCACGCCCAAAATCCCATAAATTGGCAACGCTGGAACGAAAATCTCTATAGTAAATTCAATAAGAATGATAAATTACTTGTAGTCAGTATCGGATATTCCAGTTGTCATTGGTGTCATGTAATGGAAAAAGAAACCTTTGAAGATAAAGAGGTGGCCAGTTATATGAATGATAATTTTATCAGTATCAAGGTTGACCGAGAAGAAAATCCTGAAATTGACAATATTTATATGACTGCTACTCAGATGATGACCGGTAGTGGTGGGTGGCCATTAAACGTAGTTTGCTTACCAGACGGCAGACCTGTTTATGGAGGGACCTATCACACAAAAGAACAGTGGCTGGAAGTCTTGGGTAAAATTCAAAAACTATATGTAAACGATAAAAGCCAACTCTATGGATTCGCTGAAAAAGTAGAAAAAGGGATTCAAGAGGTCAACCGCTTTGAATACACCAAAGAAACTGAAGCTTTTGAAACCGAAATGCTTCAGAATGAGATGGCCTTATGGTCCAGCAGATGGGATACGATTAATGGAGGTGAACAGCAAAATCAAAAGTTTATTACCCCTGTAAAGTTCAATTATATTCA
>CAZOWC010000138.1:0-3415 GCA_964583375.1 uncultured Flavobacteriaceae bacterium | reverse complement strand
ACCCATTTCTTCGGCTTTTGAAATTTCTGTTAATGAACCACACCCAGGTGACCAGAGCACTTTTCTTCGGTTACAAATAATCGCAATATCTTCACGATAAACAGGTGTAACGATAAAATTGGTACCGTTCATTAAGTAGTAGCTCGCACTAGTAGCATCACTAACAGAGCCTACGCCGAGTATCATTCCTGGAAGTGAATGATTGGCAAAAGAGATTAGCTCCCTAAAAACTTCATGAGCAAAATCTCCTCTGTGGGTAAATTCTAATAGTCTTGCACCCCCTTGATAGCAAGCTTGTACTATTTTTTTTGAAATTTCAATATCGTCGTTATAAAACAACGGTATCATTCTGCTTTTGTAAATTTCAGTTAGGACCTCGTATCTTGTAAATTGTGCCATAATGGATTAGTTATCGAGCGACACGGCCGGAGGCATCGCCACTCATTAATTTTTCTACTTCTTCAATCGTAACCAAATTTGCATCTCCTTTAATAGTATGTTTAAGGCAGGAGGCGGCTACCGCAAAATTAAGGGCTTTTTGGTCGTTACTAGGATAAGTAATCAGCCCATAAATAAGCCCACCCATGAAAGAATCTCCTCCTCCCACACGATCTATTATAGGATTTATTTGATATTGTGGACTTTCATATATTTTTTTTCCGTCATAAAGTACGCCCGCCCAAGTATTATTGGATGCTGAAACAGACCCTCTAAGTGTAGTAATGACTTTTTTGGCTCTTGGAAATTTTTTCATCATTTGCTTACAGACCGATTGAAAAGCCTCAGCATTTATCTTATGACCTTGCTTGGTAATATCTAGATTTTTAGGTTTTATACCAAAATGTTTTTCAGCATCTTCCTCATTGCCCAGAATAATATCACAATAGGAAGTGAGCTCGGTCATAATAGCTTCACGATTTCCTCCATATTTCCAGAGTTTTGCTCGGTAGTTTAAGTCTGTAGAAATAGTAACCCCCATTTTAGTTGCAATTTGTACTGCCTCCAAACAGGCAGCTGAAGCTCCCTCCGAGATGGCGGGTGTAATACCCGTAAAATGAAACCAGGAGGTTTCTTTAAAGATTGAGTTCCAGTCTATCATACCTGGCTTAATTTCAGCCATGGCAGAATGTGCACGATCATAGAGGACTTTGCTTCCCCTTGAAACAGCTCCTGTTTCTAAAAAATAGATACCCAAACGATCCCCACCACGGATGATTTGATCTGTATTTACACCTCTTTTTCTTAGTTCTATCAAGGCACATTCGCCCAGATCATTATCAGGAAGCCGACTTACAAAACAGGAAGGAATACCATAATTAGCAAGTGAAACGGCCACATTAGATTCACCACCGCCATAGGTAACATCAAATGAAGAGGCTTGAGAAAATCTCAAAAAATCAGGGGGTGATAGCCTCAACATGATTTCTCCAAAAGTGACAACTTGATTCATAATAGTTCGAGATTAATAATTAAAATAAGATTTTGCATTTCTGTAGCAGATATCTTGGATGATACCCCCAATAAAATCTAAATCATTGGGAATATGCCCTTTTTGCATGTCTTTACCAAACAGATTGCAAAGTAAGCGTCTAAAATACTCGTGTCTTGGAAAAGAAAGAAAACTTCTCGAGTCTGTGATCATCCCGATAAAGCAACTAATGATACCCATATTGGAGAGCGTATTGATCTGATCTGTCATTCCGTCTAATTGGTCTAAAAACCACCATCCAGATCCCCACTGAATTTTTCCTTTGCTGCTTCCGTCATTAAAATTACCAATCATAGTCGCCATAATTTCATTATCAGCCGGGTTGAGGTTGTATACTATTGTTTTTGCGAGCTGGTCGGTACTGTCTAGGGCATCTAAATATTGGGAAAGTCCGTAGGCTTGAGAATAACTGCCTATGGAATCTCCTCCTGCATCAGGTCCTAATGAATTAAATAAGCGTGAATTATTATTGCGCATTGCCCCTAAGTGAAATTGTTGAACCCAGCCTAAGTGGTGATAAGATTTACCTAAAAAAAGAAGGAGTGCAGTCTGAAATTGCCTTTCTTCTTCTAAGCTGACTGTATGTCCCGTTCGTCTTTTACTAAATATGCGTTCTATTTCTTTATCTGAGGTTTCAGTAAAAGGAATAAATTCCAAACCATGATCAGACAAACGACAGCCCTGTTTATGAAAAAACTGCATTCGCTCTTGGAGTGCTTCACATAAATCTGCATAATTCGTTATTTCAAGACCTGCAGCCAGACTGAGCTGGTCTAGATATGAGTTATAGTTTTCTTTTCTTATAAAAATGGATTTATCAGGTCTAAAAGCTGTACTTACTTTGGTCTTAAAGTCTGACTTTAGTAGTTTACTATGATGTACCAAAGTATCTATTGGATCTTCTGTAGTACAGAGCACCTCAATATTCATTTTAGAGAGTAAACTTTGAGTGGTGTATGCTTTTGTTTGTAGCAATTCAGCGGTTTTTTCATAAATAGGAATGGCATTTGCTCCTGACAAGAGTTCTTCTATTTCAAAATAACGATTCAGCTCAAGGTGCGTCCAATGATAAAGTGGATTTCGGATCATATAGTGGGTAGCTTCAGCGAACTTGACGAATTTTTCTCTATCTGATGCATGCCCAGTGATGTATTTCTCTTCTACTCCTAAAGTGCGCAGGGCACGCCATTTGTAATGGTCTCCTTTTAACCATAATTGCGTTATATTTTGAAAATTGAAATTATCGCTTATTTTTTTTGGTGAGAGGTGATTGTGATAATCAATAATAGGAAGTTGGGCCGCATAGTCATGATAGAGCGCTTTTGCTTGGTCGTTTTCTAAAAGAAAGTCTGAATGGATGAACGAGCTGCTGTGTGACATAAGAGTAGAGACTAAAAAATTAAATTTTGGGTTCCCAGCCATCTGCGTATTCACGCTTCCAATTTTTCATGGCATTAGTATTATTCCTCACTTTTCCAGTTTTTGTATCAATTTTTAATTCTATTCCTGAATCTTGCGCCATATTTCCTAAATGACAGAGCATAGTTGAGATACTTGCATCCTTAATCTCGGCATTTATAGGTTCATCATGCCTAATCGAATTAAAAAGATTTTGAACATGATTTACATCTAGATTACCCATACCGAGGGTATTGGTAGTTTGGCTGATCTGATCTTCAAATTCAGATTTAAGAAGATTACCCCCTAAATCATAAAGTTTATAAAAATTTCGATCAAGATGGATACTTCCTTGACTCCCATATAATGTAACGCCGCGCCCTGGTCTTTCGGGTTGAATCAACCCTCTGCTATGACCGGTCCAGGTGATAAATTTATCGGAGGCAAATTTATACGTAACTTGCTGATTATCAACAAACTCCCAATCATCTTTATAGGTGTATTTACCTCCCACAGAGGAAACGCTTT
>CAZOWC010000137.1:0-3490 GCA_964583375.1 uncultured Flavobacteriaceae bacterium | reverse complement strand
TAGGGAATTCCAATTTGGGCATCTTTGAGGCCAAGAACTCCGTTGTGTCTCAGCTGATTTAATGGACCCCATAAATTTACTTTACCCGTTATAGCTCCCTTAATGTTTTGTACGGCGTCTCTTCCTAAGGGGGATAAAAAATCGAGGTTTAGATTATTAAAATCCAAGTCTAAATTAAGTGAAGGGTTATCTAAGCCTTGCCAAACTCCTTTACCAGACATTAGGCTGTCAAATTCCTTTTTCAAGTTAAAGTCAAGCACATAAGTGTTTAACTGAGTATTACCATTTGAGTTTAGCTCAAACTGACCCAGCTGCTGTCCATTGATGTTCCAATCAGCAATAGCCGCTGAAACATTCAACATATTTTCACTTTGAGATTTTATAATTGCTATGTTTAAATCTGCATTTCCTGACTGCCGAAAGACAGTACTATTGGGAAGTAAATTTTCAAGAGCAACATTGTCTACATCCAAATTTATATTGAATTTTTTTTTGTTCAAATAAGCTCCAGAAACCTCTATTAATTGATTTTCTGTAACTGCTAAAAGGTCAGTCAAAACCGTTTCCTTAGTATTTGAATTAAAGCTGACTTTTTGATTGGGCGTATCGTCTGGATTCAATACCCAAATTTCTTTACCTAAGGGAAATTTGGATTTCTTAAAACCGAAATAAGAAGTACCATCTTGTCCCATTGTATGATAAAAATTCAATTCGAAAGGGTTCTGCTCTTTGGCTTCATTAGTAAATTCAGATCGGAAGAATAAGGTGTCTTTAAGCTTGGTGCTAATCATATTAAATGCCCTTCCTTTTATGTATTCTTGAGTAATTCGGTCGACACTCAGGAAGGTGTTATAAATAGGGTTTTTGGTGTCAATTTGAAAATGAAGCTGTTCAAACTGCAAGCTATTCCACTTTAATAGAGGAGCATCAAGCGTGAGGTTAGATCCTTTAAAGTCAGAGGAGATATTACCCTTTAGGCTTATATTTTCAGAAATTGAAAACTCTGGATAAAGGGCGTCTAAAAGTTTCTTATAGATCTTAAGCTTAAAACTCAACTCTTGTCCTTTTTCTGGCCGCTTTTGAGGCAAAAATGGATAGGCCTGATGAAGTGTTTGCTGAAATAAATTTACCAATTGAGAAGTTTTAAAGGCCCCATTGGCGACTCCTGAGATGCAGTCAGTATTCAAAACACTGAGCTTTGTCTCCCCTTGATCAAATTGCTGAGCTACCGTAATAGGATTTAAACTTACGACCCCCTTATCATTGATGATTTGAGCAGCTGATATTTTGAATTCTCCTTCAATATTATCGAGTTTATTCCCTTTAAAACCTCCTAAAATTACACCTTTGAACTCCCGCTTACCTGCCCCTAATTGAAGTCCAAGTCGATTAATATCCCACTTAGAAATATTAGTCGCTGAAATGTACTGGGGAATGGAATCTGAAAAATCAAATCGCAAATCGCTTTTTAATTTTACAAGTTTATTTGAGACACTAAGCGTATTCAGTAGCTGCTTATCCTTATAATTACCTTCGAAATTGATTTTATCTAATGAAAGTTTTGGAGCACTAAAATTTAAATCTTGAACCTCCCAACTGAAGTTTTTATTTTCTTTGTTCGCTAAGTCTCCACTTAATTGAACATTTGCTCCCATGCTCATGGTACTCCTGGTTAGAGAAGGCAAAAAGAACTGTATTGATTGTAAAGATGCTGTAAGCTCTAAAGCTCTGTTATCGAATTGTTTATCAATTAAACCCTGACCTAGTGTTCCTTTGCTAACTATTTTTCCCCAAGTATTCTCAGAATTCAATTCAAAAGCAATTCTCTCGTTTTGAGTATTGATTACTCCTTGAAGCTGAATGGTGTCTGCAGCAAAATAGGGTTTGAATCTTTGGAGCTCATCTAATTCATCAAATAAGTATTTTTTGTTTAGATGTGCATCAAGTACCTCAAGTTGCCAGGTTGCAATTTTTGGGTTTAAAATGTTTTGCATATCTAAATCACCTTTCAAATCAAATTCTTTATGCTTGATTTCTATCCCTTGGATTTCAAATGTGTCAAAGTCTCCTTGTGCTATAAGCTTTGCGCTAATTAGACTTGAATCAGCTGACAATAAAGGAAAATCTCCTAGTATTGATGGGTCAATCAGACTACTCTCTAAGTTTAACTCAAATTGTCCTTTGTCATTAAAATTCCGAAAACTATTACCTTCGCCCTTTAGATTTAATGCTCCATTTAGTCGACTCTTATCGAAAGACAAACTCCATTCTTCTAAAAGAAGACTTCCAGGGCTGTAAACTACTGCTGCATTGGTTTTGATCTGCTTTTGGAAAGGCGATTGGAGTTTCCCTTCTAAAGTATTCAATTGGAGTGTTAGACTATCAGCTCTAAAATTGAGGTATTCGGCTGAAATATCCATTGAATCAACAAGTATGGGTTTACGACCTGTGTTGAGGTCGTTATAACTAAATTTAGCTTTAGACAAATCCACCTGACCTACATTTAATATGGCTTTATTCCTACTTTCATTTTCTCGTTTTAATTTATCTACTAGCACCTTTAAAGAATGAACCTCCTCGTCAGTATATTTTTTGATGTTTAAGTAAACACCTGTAATATCTAGACGATCAAGGTTGAAATCATTTTGCTGAAGTTTTTTAAAATCCTGAAAGGAAGTTTGAATTTTTTGGACAAATGCCAGTGTATCGCTGTGATGATCACCAATAAAAATTCCTGTCAATACGAGCTTACCATTCCATTGCAGTCTAATATTATCAAAAGTAATCTTTTGATTAGTGGCCTCTTCAAAGTTCTGGGTAAACTGCTTTAAAATTCCAGATTGTACCCAAGAGGTGGAAATCAAAATTAATCCTATCCCAAAAATGAGCAAGATACTTCCCAAAAGGATCGCGATTATTTTATTCCTCTTTTTGATATGAATCGTTTATTTTTGTAACGCTTTATAAAACACTATGTTGTCCAATTCGGAACTTATTCTAGCCATTGAATCTTCTTGTGATGATACTGCTGCTGCCGTACTCAGTGGAACTAAAGTACTTTCTAATTGCATAGCCAATCAGACGATTCATAAAGCTTATGGTGGAGTGGTACCCGAACTTGCTTCTCGTGCGCATCAATCCAAAATTATTCCTGTTGTCCATCAAGCTTTAGCTCAAGCAAATATCGACAAAAATGACCTAACTGCAATTGCTTATACCCAAGGACCTGGACTACTTGGCTCTTTACTTGTAGGAAGTGCCTTTGCCAAGTCTTTTGCACTTTCTTTAGACCTTCCCTTGATACCGATCAATCATATGCAGGGGCATCTGTTGGTTCATTTTATCGAAGAGGAAGGAATTCAAACCCCTAAATTCCCTTTTTTAGGTGTAACCGTTTCAGGCGGCCATACCCAAATCGTGTTGGTAAAAAATCATTTTGAGATGGAAGTTTTAGGGAGTACCCTCGACGATGCCATTGGCGAGGCTTTTG
>CAZOWC010000136.1:0-3527 GCA_964583375.1 uncultured Flavobacteriaceae bacterium | reverse complement strand
AATATACAAAGAAGTGCCTTGACCTAAGAGTAGGGTATCTCTTTTTAAAATACAAAACCCTCCAATTAGGAGGGTTTTGTAGGAAATTATAATTTGGCTTCTTATTCCGCTTCCTTCATCGCTGCTGCCATAGCTCCTGAAGCATCAAAGTAGTCTCTCATTTCATGTATTTGACCCTTGGCATTAAATTCGAAAGAGTGATAAGCATTAGTTGTTATAACATTGCCATTCATTGGATTTTTTGCAGTCCATACTCCATAAGTTCTTACGCTTCCATTAGAATTTCCTAGAGAATCTGTTCCAGGTAACCAAACCTCTGCATTATAGGTGATTTCGTCAAAGGCATCCATCCATCCTTTGCCTGCGGATATAAAAGCATCGTATTTACCAGGCTCGGCTCCATAAAAAGGAGGATAATGTGTTACGCCTGGGCAAATTAATGGTATTTGAGCCTCTATATCTTCGGTAAGGAATAATTCAAAAAATGCTTTCGCTGTCTTTAAATTTGTAGCGTATTCATCTGACATATCAGAGCTTTGTTTTTCAACTGCCTGATTACATTATATTATTAATGTCAATAAAAAGGTTACTAAAATTGTTTTCTTCATCTTAAAAAATTTGTGATTATAGTCCATGCAAAATAGCTATAATTTAACAAGATGCCAAATAAGCTACAATTCCAAAGGAAAAATCTCATTCCTCCAAAAACTATAAAATAATATAAAAAAACAGTTATTAATGAGCCAGTTGACGCTAAGTGATAAAGTAAAGTTTAGGAAAAACTTGTCTGATATATTGATCTAATTGGAGTTTAGTTCTTCCAAAATTAATCGTAATAGTAATTACAACAAAAATATCAACAATTGCTTAAGTTTTATTAAATTAGTTTTGTTAAATACATAGCCATAAATAACTGTAAATCAATTTATTTTTGAAAGCAATCAGATATTTTTTGTTTTTACTATATACCATGTCTAGTTTTTCACAGCAGGGGGAAAATATTGATTTGGAAGAAGTCGTGAATGTTGCTGCATCTGTACCAAAAATTGAAATTGATAACTTGATTTATTCAATGAAGGATAGGGATAAAGTTATTACTTTGCTATTAAGGTCAAAGTTCTGGACTAAGTCATTTAATTTTACAATAAATCTGGAGGACTATGAAACCGGAAGGAAATATACTTATCAAAATGAAGGAGGTGTAAGAATATTTATAAATGATGAAGAGCTAACTGAAAGGCATTTATTTAAATCTTATAAAGCAATTAGGCAAGTACTTGAAAACTCAGAGAAAATTCAAATTATCTCATCAATTGAAAGACAAACAAAAATCAAACCACTAACTGCTATAAAAGACTCAGGGCAAATCGTATATAAATCAAATTCCGAGGAAAATCCCGTAACTCTAATTTACATAAAATCAGACCTGCCGCTTATTACTAAATACAACGGATCAAGTAAATCAAGAAGAAAAAAAACACTTGCAGACTTTGAAATAATAAATCAAGAAGAAAAATTTTCTATTAGGGGAAATGGGATATATAGTGAGAAAGTGAAAAATATTAAATTAGATAACGTTGAGGTTGTTCAAAATATTCAGGATGAGGGAATCGTTTATTCACCTAAATTATTAAATGGGAAAATTGTATTTAAAAAAAACAAGGATCTGACAAGATTATATAAAAAGAAAGAATTATATAAAAAAAAAGGACTCAATGAGTGGGGTATTGATGTGAATGCAAATTCTTGGTCAGTAGCATTAAGAGAAAACCTTAGAGGAAAACAAACAGGCATTACATCAGACGGCTTACCTCTACTTTTTGGAGCTATAACACTTGGAGATACACAGCCTGGACCTCTTTGGGTAATTGATGGAGTCCGTATGGGAACACCTCCACTGTCTATTAGGTCTTTAGCACCTCAAATACGAGAAGTAAATGTTTTGAAATTTGCCGGAGCTTCAAAATACGGTTCTCAAGGAGCAGCAGGTGTCATAGAAATAAAAACAGTTTTAAGCTCTAAAAATATTGAAAATTACAAAAGAAGCTTTGAGTTAAAAGGCAAAAGGAATATCGAACTTATGAAGGAATTTAATGTATATGAAGAACGGTTTATGTCTGAAAGAGATAAGCTTGAAGATAAAAGAAAGATTTTAATTGAACTTAACGAATTTGAAAGAGTAGATTCAATTCAAAAATTATTAGATCGTTTACTTCTAAAGAGTTACTTATTTACAGCTAACTTTGCAATTAACAATTCTGAACAAGATATAGCTCCATATCTAGCGATAAAAAAAATTCCTGACGCTAGGATAGAAATCTTAGAAAAGATAGAAAAAAAATTATCAGATAAAGTAAAAGAAACTCGTTATGGAAAACTATTTCAAAAACTTTTAAAAAAACGAAAAACTAGTGAATAATCACGATAATAACTAGTCAAAATAATAATCCCCCTTGTCTTTAATAAAATTTATCATTTATAAAAAAGATTATTAAAGTTTGAGAAACATAGACTTTATCTAAGATTCTTCATGTTTATATTATACATTTTTTTATCAATATTTTAGTTAGGGTAGTGGTTCTAATGTTTTTTCAGGAGAGACGATATGCTGATTTTTTCTTTTATCGATAATACTTACGAGTACAAAGATTTTAGTATTGCTAAAGGAGCAGTAAGAGTGCAGTTAAAGATGAATTATGAAAAATTCTTCATTTGTAAGACCTGTTGAGAAAATTTTTATTTGAATGCTTAAAATCAGTTACTTGCGTTTAATTATCTTAATTTTGAATAATTACAATAAGAATACATAATAGATTAGATTCTTAATTACTTTATATAGTGATGAAATGAAACTGTCGAGAAAAAATATTAATAGACTTTTAATATGGAAAATTATTTTTTCTATGCTGTTTTCTTTTTTTTCTTTTTCTCAAAGTTCAACATACTCCACAACCCTTGATCTTGACGGGTCGTCTTCTTTTATTGAAATACCTTCATCAAATGATCTTAAATTTGATTCTGACAAATTCACTCTTGAAGCATGGATAAAAATTGAAAATGGCCCTTCGTCTAGTAGCACTTATGGTGATTTTATTTTCAGAAAGAGGGATGACTGGAGTCTTGCAATTAAAAATATAAATGGATCACTCCATTTAAGGGGTAGATTTAGAAGGGATAATCATGGTGATTGGCCAGAGGTTGTGTCATTACAATCAATTTCAACTGGCACTTGGTATCATGTCGCATTTACAAATTCTGTATCAGATCAAAGGATTAGAATTTACATAAATGGAAGTCTTGACAAGGAAGAATCCTGGTCATCTGGAGGATATGGATTGACTTCGGGGAATAATCAAGTTGGAGTTGGAGCGAGTATTTGGAATGGAAGTGATAATCCGACTAATTTTTTTGACGGTGAAATTAGTGATGTACGCTTTTGGGACTCTGAAAGAACTCAAAGTGCAATTAATTCTTATAAAAATTCAACTCTCAATACAAATTCAACTCTTAAATTATATTACAAATTA
>CAZOWC010000135.1:0-3530 GCA_964583375.1 uncultured Flavobacteriaceae bacterium | reverse complement strand
GAGATTTTTGAGTTAAACAAAGTTTAATATAACTTCAAATCATCGGCATATCCTCATCATTAAGTCCAGGGACTAATTTGTACATTGTTTCTTATTAAACATAAATCAACTTAGAGTGAAAAACCACTTTATTTATCTTTTTATTCTACTCTACTACGGTTTAACTTTTTCTCAATCAGACAATACTTTTTTTATAGATGGGAATTTAAATGTCAATAATAATGGTATTGATTGGGTTCCACTTTTTTCAAGGGATAAGCCATCACTTATCACAAATTTTTCTTTTGGAGGAGAGAGACTCTCAATAAGTCCACTCATAAGATATGAGTTAGATGGTTTTCAACCTTGGGGTTTTGACATATGGTGGGATTATATAATAAAAAAGTCAGGAAAATTCAATTTTTCTATTGGAGGTGTTTTCCCTGGAATTGTAAATCAGAAAATAACAGTTCAAGATGAAAATTTACCAACAACTATTCTCCAACCTTGGTCTTCTGCTATAATAAAGCCAAGTATTTCCTATTTTTTTGATAAAAACTTTGGATTAAACTTGTCCTACTTTGAAATTATACCATTGAAACTTGTAAATGCAAATCAAATTGAATCAGGGAGGGTGATTATTTTATCACCACTTATAAAGTCTTTTCTGATTAAAAATTCTGTTTATATAAAATGGGAGCCTCTACTTTATACTGTACAAATTGAAGATACCCAAACTGGTTTTTTTTCAGCACAGACGATAAATTTTGGTATTGTAAATTTCCCATTCTCTATTAGTACAGTAATGAATAAACCTATTAATTTTGGCGCTTTAACAGGGAAAAAATTTGATTGGAATATTGGTCTAAATTATTCCTTTGAGTTAAAACTTGTAAAAGCAAAATAAGTATACTTTTAACACATACATTCACTAATTTATATATTTGAATAGTTAACCATAAATCAATTAAAATGAAAAGGTTTGTCCTACTAATAGCCACCACAATAATTTTAAGTTGTTCTTCTGAACTAATAGTTGAAGAGTCTACAACTCCTCGACAGTTTACTCTAACTATTACAGCTTCAGAGGGAGGTACAATAACTCCTGATGCTAATGGGATATATAATGAGGGAGCAGCCATAACTGTTACAGCATCTCCTAATGATGGTTATAAGTTTATGAGATGGGAAGGGACAGATAGTGATAACACGCCTTATGGATGTTGGGCAGGCCCCGGCAAGTGTCGTGCGGCAATAAAAATGGATTCAGATAGAGATGTTCAAGCCTTTTTTGAAAAAATAAAATAAAGATTAAAGCCCTAACTCCTTACCTCTTCTGTACATAGCTTTATATATATCCTCTACCTTATATCCTTAGGTACTTATCCGTTTGACTAAATCATCGGCATATCCTCTTCATTAAGTTCAGGAAGAAAAAAACGGAGAAGAGATATTTTAGGTATATTTAATTGACAATAAACCATAAAAATTAATGACAGATATTTATAATGACAATAGCTACCTTGAAAAAAATCCATCACTCCATACTGAAGATTCAAAATTTAAATTCCAAAACATAAAGAGGTTTTTGAGTTCTATTGAAGTAAAAAATAATAGGATAAAAATTCTTGATATTGGTGGAGGTGCAGGTATAATTGGGAAATTAGTTCTTGAACATTTTCAAGAAAGTGGAATTGTTGTTACGTTTCATTCTCTGGATTTATCAACGCAAATGCTCAAAATTCAATTAAAAAATAACCCTCAAATTAAAAAAATAATTAATTGTTCTATTAATGAATGTCCTAAATCAAATTATGATTTGGTTTTAATGATTGACGTAATAGAACATATAGAAGAAAAAGAAGATTCAGCTAAAATTCTAAATAAACTTGGAAAAAACATTATTTATAACATCCCCATAGAAATTAATTTTTTTGATATTTTAAAATATTTAAAGTCATTTTTCAGGTATTATAAAAGACAAAAAAAAAGGTGGGGACATATCCATTTTTTTTCTTTTACATCTTCTCAATCATTTTTAAAAAGACATTACAAAATCATTGATTCATATTTTCAACCATATTGTTTTCACTATAGATATTCTGATAATGAAAGTTATTTGAAATTAAGACGTGATTTTTTATGGAAAATAGAATTAAAAATATCCTGCTGGATATTTAATAATTTCCAAAACATTTCAAAATACCTTATTCAGGGGTCCAATTATTCTCTTGTTAAAACAAAAAACAATTTTACATAGCTATACCCTCTTCATTAAGTTCATGGGTAATTTGTATATTGTCGGAGATCATTCATAAATCAATCAAAATGAAAAATTTATTAATACTATTTGTTTTTATAATTACATCATCATCTTTATATTCTCAAAATCAAGAAAGGTTAAGTGTTCATTATATGAATATCCCAGATGAACAATATGAAGATTTTATGAAATTCCACAACAAGAAAAATGAAATTCTTGAGAAAGCAGGTTTTGGCAAAAACTTTTATAAATTATATAAAGTAAAAGACTCCGATGAAGCTGAAAAGTACAGGTATTTTTTAATAAGCAATTATACCAGTGATAAGCATTATAAAATGACTCACGACGTGAGTAAAGAGTTAGACAATTTGAATAATGCCTTTTGGGATTCTGATTTAGCTCCAATATTCGAAGATGATGAAAATCATATATATAGAAGGGTATATAGGATAGACGAATAAAACAGTACTTTAATAATAGGCATATCCTTTTCATTAAGTTCAGGTGTATTTCTAAACCTTTTAGAAAGGGGGAATTTATTTATTGTAGGTTTGTAGATAATCCTAAAACATTCAAATGAAGTTTTATATTTCCCTTTTACCTATTTGTATACTATTCTTTACACTTGTTTTTAGTTGCTCAACTGAAGAAGATGAGTCATTAACTCAAGTTGTCCAAACACCTCAACAAGAGCCTGAACCTGACCCAGTAGAATATACTTTAACAGTATCAGCAGAAGAGGGAGGGACAGTATCTACAGAAGGAGGCACATATGATGAAGGGACAGAGGTTACATTTACAGCTTCGGCAAATGAGGGATACAGGTTTACTGGATGGGAAGGAAATGATTCCACAAGTGAAAGCCTAACTATTACCTTAAACTCAAACCAAACCTACTTGGCGCTATTTGAGTTAATACCAATTTACTCGCTTACTGTAACCACGAGCGAAGGAGGAACAGTCTCAACTGAAGGAGGAGAATATGAGGAAGGTACTGAAGTTACAGTTATAGCTACTGCAGAGGATGGATACGAGTTTATAGAATGGGATGGAAATGATAATCAATCAAATAGTTTTACTATAAGTATTAATTCTAACTTAACTATTCAGGCAAATTTTCAGATTATACAATCAAATGAAGATTACTATTCAAGCGGGGATATAATAACCATTGAACCTGTAGTTTTTTACGATATAGAATTAACGATTAACGGAATCAAATTAATTGTTGCTGGTGACATTGGAGGTCAGCTAGCTGTGCCGGATTTTTGGATATATAAAACTGCAA
>CAZOWC010000134.1:0-3550 GCA_964583375.1 uncultured Flavobacteriaceae bacterium | reverse complement strand
CATAAAACTCACCGATATGTTCTCCTGAGAGTATCCAATTCCAATCACTATTAGTGGAGTAATTAAGCTGAAAGAAGACTTGGCTATTCGGTATTCCAGGAAGGCTGTTGCCATTGAGATTGTCCTCTGCTTTTTGTTGATCAAATTGATATTGGGCTTGGGTTAAACTGGCTTGCACCCCCCACCTACTCCACCGATACGAGGCAGTAAGTTCTAAGCCATAACGCCTTGTCGCACCAGCATTTTGGTAAAAGGACCTTCCAGGGAAAGCTTCCAATTCATAAGGTAATATCTCATTTGAACTCTTGATATAGAAGGTTGTGGCTTCAAAGTAACCAGAGGTTCCTCGAGTTTTCCAACCTAATTCGTAATTAATTGATTTAGAGGGATCTAAATCCAAATTTAAGCCTTCACCTCCAGAGGGATTAGCTGAAAGTTCAGAAAGTGTGGGCGTTTCAAAACTGGTTGAAAAATTGACAAAAAGACGATGAGCTCTTGAGATGGCATAACTCATTCCAATACTTGGGTTTAGGACTGTATACTCCTGGATTTCTGCTTCATTATCTGCTCCAAGGGTTTGATAATCAAATCGCAACCCTGATCTGATTAAGAGCTTATCCCATTGAAGGTCATCCAACAAGGATATCCCTACATTCCCAAAACGTTCTAATTGAGAAAACACATTATCCCCTTGCAATCCTTGAAGGTTTCTAAAACGATCTCTCTGATCGCGTTGGCCGTTAGTTTCAAAACCCAACTGCCATCTATGGGTCAATTTAGATTGGGTTTCTTCATGGCTCAGACGAGATCCTAAGCCGTAATAATTTCTAAACAAATCAATGATTCCCCCATTTTCAAACGGAAGTTTTCCATAAAAATCTCTAAAACTATAAAAAGCATAGCTGTCAAGGTTCCATTGGCTCCCCCATTGTTGCTCCCAGCGCATTCCAATTTTAAATTGATCGATTATTTCAAAAGTGTTATAATCTAAATTCCGTTGGCGTGCTTGGCGAAAGTCGGCTTCAGTTTCTTCAAGCTTTAAACCTCCTGCATCTTCAGCTTTTGGACTGTTTGTGTAATTCAGCTGAAAATTAATTTTTGAACGAGAATTAAATGAATGCTTAATTTTAGCATTAAATACATTTTGTTTTAAGCCACTAAAAGCTCTAAAACCTTTAGTATTGGTGTGATTTAAGTGGAAAAGTGCTGTGGTTTTTAGCCCTTTTAGTTGGGTAGTCAATTGATAATTTTGATATCCATAAGATCCAAACGTGCTTCTAAATCTAGTAGATGCTCCATCCAAACTGTCCATAGTATTTAAATACAAAACCCCTCCTGCTGCATTTCCGTATAAACTTGCAGAAGGTCCTCGAAGTACTTCTAGGCGACTGAGTAGTGCCAAAGGAAGATTATCCACTTGGCCTTGTCCATCTGGTGTAGTTTCAGGGATACCGTCTACTATAATTTTTACTCCTCTTATTCCAAAAGCTGCTCTTGATCCGAAACCTCTTATTGAAAGCCTTAAATCCTGTGCGTAATTGTTTGCATTTAAAGAAAATAGTCCGGGCACAGCTCTTAAATATTCTTGGAGTGATAATTGCTGTTGAAATCCTTGAAGGGGAATTAAATCAATAGAGCTTACAGAAGCCGGTATTAAAAATCGAGAGCTTTTTAGTTTTGGAGCTTGTAAGGCTACCTCATCAAGGGTAATGGTTGAAGTCTGGGATAAACCTTGTCCAAAAAAAAGGCTGGGGAAAGTCATCAAACAAATTAGAAGAAATGGCTTCAAAATTGCAGTCAGGGGATAAATATTCTTCTCCAGCATTTTTTAAATTTGTGCTAAGATAAGGATTATGTATCTCTCAGAACCTGAAGAAATTATTGCTTATGTTGTATGTATTGCCATTATTATTGGCTTTGCTGTAACTACCTATATGGAAATTAAAAATACCGTAAACGAGGAGAAACAAAAGCACAAAGAGCAAAAAGAAAATGAAGAAAAAATTAAGACTTTAATCTCCTACTTTAATGCCAAAAAGAAACTAATCGACGTTGTAGCCAAACTGAATCAGGACAAAAAAGAAAAAAAATCAGAAAATTAATACTACATTTGTACCTACAACAGTTGTGTTGTTAGAATCATATGAAAAAGATCTACCACAGTTCCTCAAGCCGTGGCGAGGCCAATCACGGATGGCTTCACGCCAAACATTCCTTTAGCTTTGCCAATTATTTCAATCCAGATCGGGTTCAATTTGGAGTGTTAAGAGTTTTAAATGATGATATTATTGCCCCAGGAATGGGCTTTGGTTCGCATCCACACGATAATATGGAAATCATTACCATTCCATTAGAAGGTGCATTAGAGCACAAAGACAGTATGGATAATGTTGGTGTCATTGAGGCGGATGAAATTCAGGTAATGAGTGCAGGTACAGGGGTCTATCACAGTGAATACAATAAAAACAAAGATCAGTCAGTCAATTTGTTACAGCTTTGGGTTTTTCCTCACACGCAAAATGTAAGTCCTCGCTACGATCAGAAAAGCATTAAAGAACTAAAAACACCCAATGCATTCTATCCTATAGTAACTCCCAATCCTGACGGTCCTGCAATGTGGATACATCAAGATGCATGGTTTCACTTAGGTGAATTTGATAAGGAAACTAAGGTTGAATACAGCGTCCACAAAAATGGAAATGGAGTTTATGCTTTTGTGATCGATGGAGAAGGAAATATTGCCGGCCAAGATTTGAGCAAAAGAGACGCTCTTGGAATATGGGATACTCAATCATTTTCAATTTCTGCAAAAAAAGATTCCCGTATATTGTTATTAGAAGTTCCAATGCAACGATAATGAATTCAAAACAGCTTTCAGCCAAAGAACTCCTTGAGTTCATCAACAATTTAATTGAATCAGGTCAGTACAAAGACAGTGTGCACAAAATCAAGCTTATGACCGCTCAAGAGGTAATTGAGAAAATTATTGAGTCAAAATTTTAGTTCACTTCTTTATTTGGTTAATTTATTAAAGAGCTACCAATTACCCTATATTGGTTGAGAAACACATCAATGGGCAATTCAACTGTATTAAAATTGTTTTGAAAACCACCATCTTGTTTTCAAAGGTTTGTGTTTTACTATCTTTGCACGGACTACATTGGTATGGATTTAATCCCAAGTTCCGGATTTACCGTTTCATCACTCTTCAGGGGTATGATGGGCATGTTGGTGCTGCTTTTAATTGCTTACCTCTCTAGCAATGACAGAAAGCAAATTGCGTGGAAAACCGTTGGATTGGGTCTGCTCACTCAAATAATTATTGCCATAGGTGTATTAAAAATCAGTTGGGTCAAAGGGTTGTTTGAGGGATTAGGAGGTTTCTTTATTAGTGTGCTAGAGTATACCGGGGAAGGTGCAAAAATGCTGTTGGGTGAATTTGGAGATGTTGATAGGTACGGCTTTATCTTTGTCTTTCAAGCCTTACCTGTAATTATTTTCTTTTCTGCTTTAAGTTCAATTCTATATTATTTTGGAATCATTCAAAAGG
>CAZOWC010000133.1:0-3550 GCA_964583375.1 uncultured Flavobacteriaceae bacterium | reverse complement strand
TTCCGTATTTGTCTCCTGAATTTTTAGGGCACCAAGCATCAATATTTCCATGCTTCATCGGCTCAATACAATACAAGGCATCTGGTATTGAATCGCAAGGTGAAAGTTTGAGCTGATCTATGGCAGTGGCGTATAAAAACGGTTTAAAAGTTGATCCTATTTGTCTTCTACCTTGTTTGACTTGATCGTATTGAAAATGCTTGTAATTAAACCCCCCAACCCATGTTTTAATATGACCTGACTGAGGCTCCATAGACATTAAAGATGCCCTTAAAAAATGCTTGTAATAACGGATTGAATCCATGGGAGTCATAATGGTATCTCTCTCCCCCTTCCAACTAAAAATTCTCATGGGTACTTTTTCGTAAAAAGAAGCCAAAATTTCAGACTCCTCAATCCCTGCAAGCTTCATTTTTCTCCAGCGCTCCGTTCGGTAAGCTGTTCGCTCCATCAGCGTGTCAATTTCACCCTCCCTTAAGTCTAAAAAGGGAGCCGTGGGATTGGCTATTTTAGTGTTTTGTATGAAAAATTCTTTCTGTAAATTTTTCATATGCGCATCTACAGCAGCTTCTCCCATAGCTTGCATCCGTGAATCTATGGTGGTAAAAATCCGAAGTCCATCCCGATAAAGCGAGTGCTTAGTCCCGTCTGGTTTTGGGTTTTCCGCAATCCAGTCGTCCATAAACTCTTTGAGATAGGCTCTAAAATACGTCGCCAGTCCCTCTCGATGTGACTCAGGAGTATAGTTAATAATGATGGGCAACTGAGTCAGGGAGTCTTTTTCTTCTTGAGTAATTAGTTCGTTGCGAACCATCTGCTGGAACACAATATTTCTCCTCTCTTTAACTCGCTCTGGTCGGCGAATAGGATTGTAAAGGGAAGAGTTTTTTAACATCCCCACTAAGGTTGCTGATTCTTCAATGCTTAGGGTCTTTGGTGTTTTATTAAAAAAAATTTTTGCCGCAGAACGTACCCCATCGGCCTGATAGCCAAAGTCGTATTTATTTAAATAAAGAGAGAGGATTTCGTTTTTGGTATACCTTTGCTCTAATTGCACCGCTATGACCCATTCTTGAGCTTTTTGAAGCACCGCCTTAATTTTATTCCGAGAGCGAACACCAACAAAAATCTGTCGTGCAAGCTGCTGAGTAATCGTACTTGCTCCACCTCGTTTGCCTAGATAGGCAAACGCACGAAGGGTTCCTTTCCAGTCGATACCTGCATGCTCATAAAAACGCTCATCTTCGGTAGCGATTAATGCTTGAACCATGTTTTGAGGGAGCTCTTCATAGGTGATGGGTGTTCGGTTGTCATCCAAATAGTATTTTCCTAAAATCTCACCATCAGATGAGATGATTTGAGTAGCGAGATTCGTCCTAGGGTTTTCCAATTGTTGAAGATCTGGCATAGGGCCATACCACTTCAAAGCTGCTCCACCAAAAAGAAGAAATAAGCCAACTATACCCATAATAAAGAGACACCACATCCACTTGATGTAAACCTTATATGGTTCTTTTTTTGTCTTTTTTCTTTTTGCCATAAATCCTATTCTTGAGCTTCAATACTTACCCCTACCGAAATAATTCCTTTAAGGGCTTTAACACCTAGTGGCTTACCATTGTTCCGCATTGCTTGAGATAGTTCAATCACCAGCGGCTTTTCAGAAGGTATCTTGACTCCCTCTTTCCACCATAGCTTGCTTTCTTTCACCTCGGTAAAACCTTTCCCTAACCAACTGCCGTCTGGTGCTGCCATGGCGTACTCTAGGGTATCTTGAAGTACAAATTCATTTCCTGCTTTTAACGTACAGATTAAAAAAATATTAGTAAATGGATAAGAATTGTCATTCCGTAAACGAATATAAAAGTTGTAAGGCTTTTCTTCAAAAGAGGAATCACTCAAATCGAATACATATGGGGTTAAAGCCATTCCATCTTTAGAGATTGCCTGATATGCAATATATCCTGAACCATTGCTGCAGGCTCCAAGCCCAAGCAAGAGTACAATCATCAGGCTAATTTTATGCTTTTTTCCTAGGACCATTGCGATAATTCTTTTTTCTTTTTTTCCTGAAAGACTGTTTTCTTTTAGGCTGATCAAAACGAGTTAAACTGTCTTCTCCAACACCGCTACCGGAGGTATTGTTCTCTTTAATTCCAGCTTGCTCTGCGTATTCCTCTAATGAAGCAACGCTTGAATTTACTTTGTTTTTTTCAATGATGGTATGTACTGACTCTACGCTAAGTTTATGCCAGATCATCCACTCATTTTTATAAGCATACCAAAGGACTCCTTTGAAAATATCCATCTTTTGAAATATTCCAATTCCTTTTTCAGTATGCAATTTGACTTCTGGCTTTGGAAATTTTTTGATTTCCGATTGGTAGGCGTTCAGCTCATAATTCAAACAACATTTCAATCGCCCACATTGTCCGGATAATTTTTGAGGGTTTAGTGATAGTTGTTGATACCGAGCTGCTCCTGAAGAAACCGATCTAAAGTCGTTAAGCCAAGTAGAACAACACAACTCTCTCCCACATGATCCGATCCCTCCTAAACGAGAAGCCTCCATTCGCAGTCCAATTTGGCGCATCTCAATTCGAATAGAAAAGGCCTGAGCCATGTCTTTAATTAACTGCCGAAAATCAACCCGCTGGTCTGCGGTGTAATAAAAAGTTGCTTTTTTTCCGTCGGCCTGATATTCAACATCTGAAATTTTCATATCCAGATCTAAAGCTATTGCCAGTTTTCTCGCTTCAACTTGAACCTGTGATTCTTTCTCCCTAAGCTCGTGCCACAAATTTATTTCGTGGATATTTGCAAGGCGAAGTATGCTTCCAATTTTATCGCTTTCCTCAGTAATTTTTTTTCTGTTCATCTGCATGCGAACCAAAGGACCTGCTAGGGTTACCCTACCTAAATCGTATCCTCCATCGACCTTAGTAATGACCAAAGCCCCCGCTTGAGGAGTAAGCTCTTTTGGAAATCGGAAAAATTCTTTTCTGCTGTTTTTAAAACGAACTTCTACAAAAGGACAGGCTTGTTGTCCCTCTGCAAGCTGCATGTTTTCTAACCAATCGAAGACGGTTAATTTATTACAACTGTCACTTCCGCAAGTTCCATTACTTTTGCATCCCCGTGGGGTTCCATCACTTCCGTTAGTGCAATTGGAACAGCTCATCAATTCAATTTGTTTTAAAGATACAGGGATTTGAACGAATCATTAAATAATAAAATCTTAAATTATTGTTTAAATTTCAAGACTTCTGACCGCCCCTTTTTGAATATCTTATTACTATTATGCATGCCTTTTCTCAGTGCTCGTTGTTTTTCTAAAGGAAGTGTAATAATTTCTTTACAGGATGATGAACAGCATTGATTCATTTTTTCTTGGCAGGATTCACATTGAATAAACAAGAGGTGGCAAGCTTCATTAATACAGTTTACATGAGTGTCGCATGGAGCGCCACATTGATGGCATTGAGCGATGACCTCTTCTGAAATTCGTTCGCCTCGACGCTCGTCAAAAACAAAGTTTTTACAAACAAAT
>CAZOWC010000132.1:0-3571 GCA_964583375.1 uncultured Flavobacteriaceae bacterium | reverse complement strand
GCAGATCATTTTGGAATTGAAGCAGGAAAGGTGAACTTTTCACGCTATAGTGATGGTGAATTTCAGCCCTCCTTCGAAGAGTCTGTGAGGGGTGCTCGGATATTTATTATTGGATCTACCCACCCATCTTCTGAAAACTTAATGGAAATGCTATTAATGTTAGATGCTGCAAAACGTGCTTCCGCAAGGCATATAACAGCCGTTATGCCCTACTTTGGTTGGGCTAGACAGGACAGAAAAGACAAGCCTCGAGTTCCTATAGGCGCAAAATTAATCGCAAAACTTTTAGAATCTGCTGGTGCTACAAGAATCATCACCATGGATTTACACGCTGATCAAATTCAAGGATTCTTTGAAAAACCTGTTGATCACCTGTTTGCTTCAACCATCTTTTTACCTTATATCAATTCTTTAAATTTATCTGATTTAACAATTGCTTCACCTGATATGGGAGGTTCCAAACGTGCCTATGCTTATTCTAAATTTCTCAGTAGTGATGTTGTAATCTGTTATAAACAGCGAGAAAAAGCAAATGTAATTTCTCATATGGAACTCATCGGTAATGTTGAAGGTAAAAATGTAATCTTGGTTGATGACATGGTCGATACTGCCGGAACCCTTGCCAAAGCTGCTGATTTAATGAAAGAGAGAGGTGCTCTTTCTGTTCGCGCAATATGTACTCACGCCTTACTTTCCGGTGATGCTTATGAAAAAATAGAAAAGTCGCAACTCGAAGAACTGATCGTGACGGATTCAATTCCACCAAAAGTTAGTCACCCTAAAGTAAAAGTATTATCTTGCGCCCCATTATTCGCCGAGGTAATGCGTAATGTGCATTCCAACGAGTCAATAAGTTCAAAATTTATAATGTAAAAACAATTTAATGAAATCGATTACAATTAAAGGATCTAAAAGAGAAAGCGTAGGCAAAGTAGCTACTAAAGCCTTACGTAATGCTGGACAAGTTCCCTGTGTTCTGTATGGTGGAGGAGAACCCCTTCACTTTGCTGCACCGGAACTGGGTTTCAGTAAACTAGTGTACACCCCCAATGCTCACACAGTGGCAATTGAACTAGAAGGAGGTGACAAAACAAACGCCATTATTCAGGACATTCAATTTCACCCACTAACAGACAAAATACTTCATGTTGACTTTTATCGTCTATTTGACGATAAAGAAATTTCCATGAATATCCCTGTTCAAATTGAAGGTGCAGCACCTGGAGTTTTGATTGGTGGAGGAGTTTTAATTCTTAATAAACGTAAATTGCGTATTAAGGCATTACCCAAAAATTTACCTGATTTTATCACAGCAAATGTTTCAGAGCTTGAATTAGGAAATAAACTTTATACCTCTCAACTTGAAACTGAAGATTACATTATTCTTCACCCAGACAATACAGTTGTATGTCAAGTACGTACTTCAAGAGCATCAATGCAATTAGAAATTGATGAGCTGGATGAGGCTTCTGAAGGAACTGAGGAAGGAGCTGAAATCACAGAAGGAGGAGAAACTCCTGAAGCAGCAGCTGAAAATTAATTTATTCTTTCTAAGGATATAAAAGCATGTGAGGTATCACATGCTTTTTTTATTTTAGTAAATGTTTTCATTTAAACGCTTTTTTAAAAAAGATCGAACTTTAGCAATGAACAAATTCTTAATTGTAGGATTGGGAAACATTGGATCAGAATACGAAAACACCAGGCACAATATAGGTTTTCGAATACTTGATCTTCTCGCAATAAACTATGCGTGTACATGGGAAACTAAAAAATTAGCTTCATACACTTCATTTAAAAAGAAGGGAAGACAATTTATTTTGATCAAACCCAGCACTTTTATGAATCGGAGTGGCAAAGCGGTAAGACATTGGGCATTAAAAGAAAAAATTGCTCTTCAGAACATTCTTATATTGACCGACGAACTGCATCTTCCTTTTGGGACCATCCGAATAAAATCCAAAGGAAGTCCAGCAGGACACAATGGTCTTAAAGATATTGAAGCTGAATTGAATACTCCTAATTACGCTCGTCTTCGATTTGGCATAGGAGCAGAAACAAAACCTTTTAATCAAGTAAAATTTGTTTTAGATCAATGGACACAACAAGAAGATACTCTGCTTCCCGAACGGCTTAAGCAGTGTATAGAGGCTGTTGAAAGTTTTGGACTTCAAGGCCTTCAAAAAACTATGAATCTGTTTAACGGAAAGTAATATCAGTCCGCAGTTTGAAAACTATACACCTCTGATTTGGATGTATTACCCTCTGAATCAAGGGTGATAATTTGCCAAAAATAACGCTCCCCAGTATCCAAGCTTAAACTCAGCTGAGAAACTGTTAAACCTTCTTGAACTAAGTCCAAATTATCCTCTGTTTTTCCCAAATAAACAGCATAACTCACAATATCTTCATCCAAATCGTAACCTTCCCAATCAAATAAAAAATCTCCTGAACTTTCGAGATCGACTATTGATTGATTTTCAGGCCGAAGTAAAACCGCTGGAAAAGGGAGGTAACTTTCATCTTGGCTCCCTTCTAAGTAAAATTGCCGTACACTGCTTTTACCCACAGCCGAAGATAATAAAGATTTTGAATTTACATACCAGCGGTAAGACGCACCACTGGTTAGCACAATTGACTCGGTCAACAAGGAAGACGTCTTTTCGTATCTAGCATTTGTCAGGGTGTTGACAACCACCAACTCATAACTATCAGTATTTAGTGCAAGTGTCCATTGAAACTTAACTTGACGTTCAGTTTCGCTTAAAACCAAAGCTGTAGTACACTCATTTAAATCTGCTGGAGCGATAAGAACTGTAGCTTGAGGTTCAGGTATGGGTTCGGATCCGCAACTCCAAATAAGAATAAGACTTAAAAAGTAAATACACAACCTCATCGTTTCAATAATTTTAAAGTTTCTGTACGTTCGGAGTAAATTACTTGAAGTAAATAAAGCCCTGGATTCAATGCACCCATTGGGATTTGAATAGCTTCTCCAGATGTTTGGACTGCATTACTTTGCCACATAGGGGTTCCAGCGCCTGATAAAAGTAGAAGATCGACTTTAGTATTGTGGGGTAAAATCAAGTTTGCATTGTCAATAATCGGATTAGGAAAAACCGAGACAGCTCCACTAGTATTGATCCACTCCTGATAAATACCTTGGCAACTCTTGGATGTTTTCACCTCGATTCTATTCAGTTTTTGGCTTAAGGGAATAGTAATTTTATTTTGAGAAACAATTTCAAAATCTTGGTTATTTAAAGAAACAAAATAACGTTCGCTTCCAGCAAGAGACAAATTCAATTCTGAATTTAATACATTAATTGAACTAATCACTTCAAGTGGTTCAGGAGCGTTGATTTGGGTTTCAAAACAGTATTCAAATTCTTGAAATGATGCGGAGGTTACACATACAGTATAGATTCCTTCAGCTAAATTTGAGACTCCATTTCCTTGAATAGAAAACGTAAGAGTTTTTGAGTATCCGTTGTCTCCCGAAATCTCAGCCCTATATAGATAATCAGCCAAGGCACTAAAAGAGATAGTTCCATTTGACTTATTAGCACAA
>CAZOWC010000131.1:0-3607 GCA_964583375.1 uncultured Flavobacteriaceae bacterium | reverse complement strand
CCACTTTTCCCGTTTGTTCTGAAACAACCAAAACCAAAGCATCCGTTTTTTCAGTTATTCCTAGTCCGGCTCGATGTCTCATGCCAAATTTAGCAGGGAGTTTAGCTCTGTCTGATAGTGGTAAAACTACACGAGTGGCATTTATTCTATTGTTTTTTATAACCACTGCTCCATCGTGTAGGGGACTGTTTTTAAAAAAAATACTCTGTAAAACCAAGGGATCTAATTTGATGTCCGTCCTATTGTTATCCGAATAGGTAAACTCAAGACTGTTATTTCTTTGAATAACAATAATGGCACCTGTTTTATTTTTAGACATTTCCTCAATAGCGTCAACCAAAACGTCAAAGTTCATGTTTGTTGCTTTTTTCTCTTGATTTAAAAATCTAAAATAACGCAATACATTTCTTCTTGTAGCAAAGTTTGTTGAACCCAGTAGTAAAAGGAACTTTCTAATTTCTTGTTGGAAAACAACAATTAGCGCAAAAAATCCAACACTGATAAATTTACCCAGGATATTACTCAATACATCCATATTAAGTATATCTGTTAGTCTCCAAATAAGATAGATAATGACAATTCCTATAAAGATATTGATAGCAACTGTACCTTTAAGTAATTTATATAGATAAAAGAGGAGCAAAGCGACGAGAAGGATATCTACAACATCGATAAAAGAAAAATCAATAAAATCTGTAAGCTCCAATGTTGGTCTTTTTGTAAATTTAAAAAAACTATTGAAGTGCAGTCCATAAGTCGATACATTCTTTAGCCTCTTTTACATCGTGAACTCTTAAAATGGATGCTCCACGTTCGAGTACCCAAGCGTGAAGCACAGTCGTTCCGTTCAATGCCATATCTGGACCGGTCTTTAACACTTTGTAAATCATAGATTTCCTAGATACACCAACTAGAATTGGACAATTAAGGTCGGTAAGGCTATTGAGCTCTCTTAGCAATTGATAGTTATGAATTATATTTTTTCCAAAGCCAAAACCTGGATCTATTATAAGATCCGTTATTCCTTGAGCATTAGCGTCTTGTATTTGTTGGATTAAATCAAACTTAATTTCTTGAGTGATGTTGTCGTACTGAGGTTGTTCCTGCATGGTTTTGGGAGTTCCTTGCATATGCATTAAAACATATGGAACTCGAAAATTAGCTACAGTTTTAAACATTTCAGGGTCGATTCTACCTGCAGAAATATCGTTTATCATGCTTGCACCCATACTTAAGGCTTCCTTGGCCACCTTACTATTATAAGTATCAATTGAAAAATGAGTTTTTGAAAACTGGTTAATTAAGGCCTGGAGTATAGGTAATAATTTTTTAAGCTCTACTTCGGGCTTAATGATCGGGCTTCCAGGCTTACTAGATGCAGCTCCTATGTCAATGAAAAAAGCACCATCGGTAAGCATTTTTTCCGTTTGCAAGAGCGCCATTTCAATACTGTTGTATTTTCCACCATCATAAAATGAATCTTCGTTAATATTTAAGATTCCCATTACTTTAGGCTCACTTAAGTCTATTAGCTCTCCTTTGATATTGATAGCCTGCTTTGTGATTTTCTTTTTGATAACTTTTTTGTAAATAGAAGTTGAAAACTAAATTTAAATTCGAAATTTAGACAAATTTAGTTGAAATGGAAGTGACTAAAAAACAGTATTTAGCAATTACAAATCAATGCCGTACATTATTTGAAAATAAAATGGCAGATTATGGTGCTGCTTGGAGAATTTTAAGACTCCCTTCACTCACAGATCAAATCTTTATTAAGGCCCAGCGAATTCGAAGCTTGCAAACCAATAAAGAACAAAAAGTAGCAGAAAGCCAAGAATCTGAATTTATTGGTATTGTTAATTACAGTGTAATGGCACTTATTCAGATTGAGAAAGGTATTGCGGATAAACCAGATTTTGATACAGATCAAACATTGCATCTTTACGACGAACAAATACTAATTATTTTTGATTTGATGATGAAAAAAAATTATGATTACGGTGAGGCTTGGAGAGAAATGCGCGTCAGTTCGTTGACAGATTTGATACTGCAAAAACTCCTCAGAGTGAAGCAAATTGAGGAGAATTCTGGTAAAACATTGGTAAGTGAGGGAATTGATGCTAATTACCATGACATGGTCAATTACGCTGTATTTGCACTAATTCATCTGCAATCAGAAGCAGCATGATGATTCGTTATATTGGACTTAAATTGGGGACCGCGCTTTCAGCACTTTGGGGAGTCACAACCCTTGTTTTTTTTTTATTCACCATGCTTCCTGGTGATCCATCACAAATGATGATGGGTCAAAATGAAGACAGTTCGCAATTGGAGGTGATCAAATCAAAATTTGGATTTGATTTGCCCATAACGACTCAGTATTTTTATTATATCAACGATTTACTTCCTCTTTCAATTCACTCTAAAGACCCTTCGGTGTTTGGATATTATGACAAAGACATTTATGGAGGATGGATTATGGCCCATACTAGAAATAATGTGGTAGTGGTTAAAGCTCCCTATTTTAGAACTTCTTTCCAAAAAAGAGGAAAACCAATTGCTGAAATCATCAAGGAAACACTTCCTAATACTGCTTTATTAGCCTTTTCTTCTATGGCTATAGCTGTAGTTTTAGGTATTTTTTTTGGTATTGCTGCTACTTTAAATAAGGACAATTGGCTCGATCGGTTTTTCCAGCTGATCAGTACTTTAGGGATGAGTGTTCCCTCTTTTTTTAGTGCGATTCTATTTTCATGGTTTTTTGGTTATGTACTTCACGAGTGCACTGGACTCAATATGACAGGAAGTCTTTATGAGTTGGATGACTACGGTGAAGAAAATAGATTGGAATGGAAAAATCTAATTCTACCCTCCTTCGTATTGGGTATAAGACCACTAGCTGTCATCATTCAATTGTTGAGAAGCAACTTATTGGAAGTCTTGTCCGAAGATTATATTCGTACTGCATACGCAAAAGGTCTCTCGCGCTATCAGGTGCTATTAAAACACGCCATTAAAAATGCCCTAAATCCTGTTATTACAGCTATTTCAGGATGGTTTGCTTCGCTTTTAGCTGGTACAATTTTTGTTGAATACATCTTTGGATGGAAAGGCTTAGGGAAGGAAATTGTTGAGGCTTTAAATCAATTAGATATTCCTGTTGTAATGGGATCAGTTTTAACCATTGCCTTTTTCTTTATTATCATTAATATTGTGGTCGATTTTATTTACGCATATTTAGATCCAAGAATTAAAACACTTTAAAATGAGAAACCAAATAGTAGCCGGCAATTGGAAAATGAACAACGACACTGCCGAAACTGAACTTTTATTAACTAATTTGACTCAGCACTACATTAGAGAGGATGTAACGGTTTATGTATCGCCGGCGTTTACCCAGCTCTACCAGTCTGTGAGTATGCTAAACGGTCAACCTATAAAGGTGGCAGCTCAAAACATGAATGCAGCGGCCTCAGGTGCCCATACTGGCGAGGTGTCTTCTTCTATGCTTAAGGGCATTGGAGTTCAAACGGTAATTCTAGGTCACTCTGAACGCCGTTCTCTTTACGGAGAAACAAATGAATCCTTAAAAGCAAAAGTAGCTACT
>CAZOWC010000130.1:0-3609 GCA_964583375.1 uncultured Flavobacteriaceae bacterium | reverse complement strand
CAGCACCTTGCTCTTCATTTCCCTTGGGAGCAATAAATTTTAATTCAGCATCCAAAGATTGATCTTCAATGGCTCCTAAATTGACTTCAAGCGGCATTCCTACGCGTAGTTTTCCTACTTCAGCTTCATCGACCTTACCCTCAAAGATCATTTTCTTCATATCGGCTATGGTTGCAATAGTAGTCCCCGCGTTAAAACTATTACTGGCAATAACCTGAAACCCTTCTTCAACAGGAATTTCCAAAATAGTACCGGGCACGGTAGCTCTAATATTAGTGTTGGCTGAAGCTGCACCTCCTGCAGAACCGGAACGAATAATCTCTAAATCAGATTCTGCATTACTCACACTTTGTAAAGCTTGGTTATACTGTAATTCTACGTTTTGGAATTGTTGTCTGGAGATAATCCCTTTTTCAAATAGATCTCGATTTCTATCAAACTCGATTTTAGCATTGTTCAGTACAATTTTTGAGTTTTGAAGTCTTCCTTTAGCGCTGTTTAAATTTTGCTCATTGGGCACAACTTTGATTTTAGCCAAGAGGTCTCCTGTTTGAACTAGATCTCCCTCCTCAACAAAAAGCCCCTCTATGATTCCTTGTATTTGGGGTTTGATCTCAACCTCATCTTCCGGTATAACCTTACCTGTTACCACGGTCTTCTTTTCAATATTAGTAATCGTGGCAGATTCGGTATCGTATTCGATCACTGACTTATTATTGGTTTTGATAAAATAAGCCGTTGCAAATAAAGCGCCTAAAATGATTGCTGAAATTCCTATGTATTTTAAAATCTTCATAATGTTGGGTATATAATAATTTTGTTATTCTTCTCTTAATGCGTCTATGGGTTTTATACTAACTGCTCTTTGAGCTGGTATCAATCCGATTAGTGTTCCTAAAAAGACCATGATAAATAAGGCTGCCAAAATAAATGGAATTGGTACTGTAGGATTGGTGTAGGGAAAATCAGTTAAATCAGCAGTTGCAGCATTGATTCCTGCTAGTGCAAAAGCTCCTAAAATAATCCCTAAAATTCCTGCGATAACTGTTAAAAAAACAGATTCAACGATGATCTGATTACGCACTTCTGAAGGAGTGGCACCTAAAGCCCTGCGAACTCCAAGCTCTTTAGTTCGCTCTTTAACGGAGATCAATAATATATTTCCGATTCCAATAACTCCTGCAATAATTGTTGCAATACCCACAATGAGTGACAAAAGGGTCATGCCTTTAGAAAACCCTACAATTTTATTAAATATTTCGCCCAAATTAAATCCACCAAAAGCGCGTTCATCTTCTGGGGATACCCTATGAATTCGTTTAAGGGTAGCTTTAATGTCTTTTTCAACCCTGACTACATCAGCATCATCGTAGGCTGCAATAGTGAACCATTGTACATTATTACCTGAATTGTAAATTTGACGATAGGTTTCAAAGGGAATAAAAATGTCTCCGTCACTTTCAAATCCTCCCCCCGGAACAAACTTGTGAACCCCTATGACTTGAAAATAAATATCATTTATACGAATGTATTGTCCAATAGGAACTTCATCCTTTTCAAATAATTCAGTTTGAGTCCGCTCTCCTATCACACATACATTTCGTTTGTATTTAATGTCTTCTTCATTGATAAAGCGACCACCTTCGTATATTTTTTTAGTTGCAATTTTAGTATAGACAGGAAAGTCACCGTAAACATTGTAATTACTTGATTTATTCTTTCTAACCACTTGAGGACTTGAACCGCCAAAAACACCTCTTGCATTTCTTGGTGCAATAAATTCAATTTCTGGCACTTGTTTTTTTAAAACTTCAATATCAGATAATTTAAGTTGTACTCTCCTACCTATTTTAAAGCCTTCATATGGAATACTTGTTCGTTGTGCCCAAATAAACATGGAGTTCATTGCAATATTTTCAAATTGACGTTCAAATCCGTTGTCCAAACCTTTTGCAGCTCCTGACAGAGCGATGTAAATAAAAATTCCCCACAAAACACCAATTACAGTGATGATTGTTCTTGTTTTATTTTTGGAGATTGATCCAAAAATTTCTTGCCAAGTGTCACGGTCAAAGAGTACTTTTAAACTATTCATCTCTTAGGGCAACTATGGGTTTTATACTCGAAGCTCTTTTTGCTGGAATATATCCTGCAATGGCTCCAAAAAGAATCAAAATAAGAGTTGCAGTAAGAGCAGTTCCTAAATCGATATATGGATCTTTGATAAAATATTCTTCTAGTTTAAGTCCAATATTTTTTAATACTGCAATTCCTAAGAATAGTCCTACATAACCAGAAATCGCAGTAATGAATACAGACTCCTGCAAAATCATCTGGATAACTGACTTTGGGGTTGCACCTAGGGCTTTTCGAATTCCAAGTTCCTTAGTGCGTTCTTTTACAACAAAAACCATGATGTTGGAAATTCCAATAATCCCAGCAATCAAAGTCCCTAAGCCAACAAAACTTACAATGAGCTGTAAGACTACAGCAAATTGCTGACTCTGTTTTAATTCATCTGTAAGATTCTGAAAATAAATTCCATTAGGATCACGTGGATCTATCGACTTTTTATCTTTAAAATATTTTTTAAGAGAGGATTCTAAAGCAATTGCTCCTGCATGACCCAACTCCTTGGGAAAGGTTACAATAAGTTGATCTACTTTATTATTGCTTTTTTCTAACAATTGACGTGTAGTGTATGAAATATAAATATAGCGTTCTTCTCTATCTCCACCGTCGTCTTGAAACACGCCTACCACTTTAAAAGCGGTAGATCCAACATTGATATACTTCCCTAGCGGATCCTCTGTTTTAAATAAATCTTTAGCAACCAATCTTCCTATTACTGCGTTCTTAGTTTTTTCATTAATATCATTTTCATTGATATACCTTCCTTTCATCAAAATGGTTTTTTCAACCAACTGATGACCGGGTGCAACGGCTCTTGTAGTGTAAGTATTGCTTTCGTTTTTATATCGTGTAAGAGCGCTTCTGCTAATTCTCGGGGTAACAAATTCGGTCAACATGGCAAAGTTTTGTCTGATGTCCTCCAAATCATCATTTTCAAATTCTATTCTACGATTTGCTTTAAACCCTTTGTAAGGCATGGATGTTTTACCTGGATAGAGAAAAATAGCATTACTTGCATCGTCTAAAAAAAACTCTTGAAACGTATTTTTAAGACCGTTCCCCAAACAAAACAGAATAATGAAAATAAAGATTCCAAGTGCGACAGTAAATCCAGACAAAAAGGTTCTTAGTTTGTTTTTGCCTATGGTTTCAAATATTTCCCTCCAACGGTCTCTATTTAACATATGAAGAAGCTAAAACTTGGTCTACTTTTTTATCTTCAATAATTACTCCGTCCTTAAGCTGAACAATCCGCTTACACATTTGGGCAATATCAGGTTCATGGGTGACCACTAAAATCGTTTTTCCCTCCTTATTGATCTTTTGAATGAGATCCATAACTTCATAAGATGTTTTAGAATCTAAAGCTCCTGTGGGCTCATCTGCTAGCAAAACTTTGGGACGTGATGCCATAGCTCTAGCTATAGCAACTCGTTGCTTTTGCCCTCCAGATAATTCACTAGGCAAATGGGTTGC
>CAZOWC010000129.1:0-3619 GCA_964583375.1 uncultured Flavobacteriaceae bacterium | reverse complement strand
CCCTAAGCATGAAGTCAGTGAAGAATTTGCCTGTGCTATTGGGTGAAACAGACATATTGAAAGCTATCCAATTGTTGCCTGGGGTTCAAAGTGGCACGGAAGGAACTTCTGGCTTTTATGTTCGAGGCGGTGGACCTGATCAAAACTTGATTTTGATTGATGGCGTGCCAGTGTACAATGTGTCCCACCTTTTTGGTTTCTTTTCCGTTTTCAACCCCGATGTCATCAAGGATATTAAATTATTTAAAGGGGGCATTCCCTCAAATTATGGAGGTAGAGTATCCTCCGTTCTGAATATCTACCAGAAAGATGGAAACAGTAATGATTTTAAGGCCCAAGGAGGTTTAGGATTGATTTCAAGCAGACTCCTTCTAGAAGGCCCTCTTGAAAAAGAAAAGGGCTCCTTTTTAATTGGAGGGAGGAGTAGTTATGTGCACCTTTTTTTACCATTGATAGAAAGCGTAAAAGACAACAAGGCATATTTCTATGACCTCAATACCAAATTGAGCTATAAGTTAAATGACAAAAACAGTCTTTTCCTTTCAGGTTATTTTGGAAGAGATGTGTTTGATATCGCAAGTCTTTTCAACAACGCTTATGGCAATTCTGTCGCTAATTTCAGATGGAATCATTTGTTCTCCAATCGATTGTTTTCCAATCTATCCCTCATTTATTCAGATTATGACTACAAACTTGATTTTAGTTTTGCAGATTTTGAATGGAACTCAAGTATAGTCAATTTTAATCTGAAGTATGATTTTAAGTATTATTTGACAGAGAAATTAAAATTGGAATACGGTCTGAATAGTATCTATTACAAATTTGATCCAGGTCTTATTGAGCCAACCACTGAGAATTCTCAAATTCAAACGAATAAACTGACTGATAAATACGCTCTAGAAAGTGCACTTTATGCCGGGATCAACTACCAAATTAGCCCTAAAATCAGTTTACAAGTTGGAAGTAGACTAAGTAATTTTATACGCTTTGGACAAAAACTCAACAGCTATAATGACAACAACCCACTGATTTATAATCCTTCATTGAAGTTGTACCAAGGAGCCGAACCAACCGGACAAGTTGACTACGATCGAGCTGATGTGTTAAAAGACTTTACCTATTTCGAACCGCGTGTTGCATTAGCCTATCAGAACAAATTCAATCAATCATTCAAATTGGGTTATAACCGGATGGTTCAATACCTTCATCTCATCTCCAACACCAACTCCCCTACTCCCATTGACATCTGGGCACCAAGCGGAACCTTTATTGATCCACAACTTCTGGATCAATTTGCTTTGGGATATTTTAAAACCCTAGGGTCGAATCGCTATGATTTAGAATTTGAGGTGTTTTATAAGTCCATCCAAAACAGATTAGATTATATAGATGGTGCAGAATTAATCGCCAATAACGCAATCGAGCAGGTACTGCTCTCCGGAGAAGCAAAGGCTAAAGGAATCGAACTCTTACTCAGAAAAAATGAAGGAAAACTTACTGGCTGGATCGCCTATACTTTATCACGTTCTGAGCAAAGAACTCCCGGTAGAACAGCGATAGAAACAGGAATAAATAATGGAAATTGGTATTTTACTCCTTATGATAAAACTCATGACCTTTCAATAACCACCAACTATGTTCTGAATAAAAAATGGGATTTAAGTGCGAACTTTTTGTTTCAAACAGGTCAACCGATTACCTCTCCTGAGGCTCAATATAAATTCCAAAATTTCTCCATCCCAAATTTTGAGCAAAGAAATAGCAGCAGGCTGACAAATTATCATCGTCTTGACTTAGCGGCCATTTACACACCCGACCAGAAAGGGAGACCTTATACTGGCAAATGGGTGTTTAGTGTTTTTAACGCCTACAACAGACAAAATGCAGCAAACATTCGTTTTCAGCAAAATATTGAAACAGGGCAAAACGAAGCGATCCGATTATCAATATTTGGCATCATTCCATCGATAACTTATAATTTTAAATTTTAAGATGAAGAAGATTTATTTTTATAGAATTTTACTCTTATTGGCTCTGACCTCATGTGAAGAAGTTGTAGATATTGATTTAAATTATTCTGACGAGCGCTTAGTAATTGAAGGACAATTAAATTGGATTAAAGAAAATAATCAAACAGAGCAACTCATTATGTTGTCAAAAACCACTCCATACTTTGAAAACTTAAGAATTCCTGCAAATGGAGCTCAAGTTCGTGTTGTAGACTCTAAAGAAAATATTTATCAATTTCAAGAGGAGGGAAATACAGGTAATTATTATCCCCTTGATACCATTCCTTATCTACTAGGCGCTGAATTGACCTTACATATTGATTTTGAAAATCAAACCTACAGCGGAAGCGAAGTCTTAAATTCCGTAACATCTATATATAAAATAGAGCAAGACAGTATACCGCTTTTTGGGAACTTAGCTACCCAGCTTGAAGCCTATAGTATGGATCCAGTCAATGAAGATAACTATAGTTTTTTTGAATTTACAAGTGACCGCCTAGATGAACCTCAATATAATGTCTTTAGAGATGATTTCTCTAACGGCTCTGAATACTTCGGTGTATTGCTTGACAGTGATTTAAAAAAAGGAGATTTCGTCAGAATACGTCAATATGGACTATCAAAAACTGCCTATCAATTTTGGTTTCTTTTAATATTACAAAACACTCAACAAGGAGGCCCGTTTCAAACCAATCCTGCAAATTTAAACGGTAATATGGTCAACCTTAGTAAGCCTGAAAATAGTCCCCTAGGCTATTTTCGTGTCTCTGAGGTTTCTGAAATCATTTATCAGATAAAATAACTTAAAGAGCATAAGAAACACCAAGGCTTACAATAGTTGCTCGGTTGTCAATAGTTCCTGCGTTGATATTATTTTTTGATAATAATTGCGCCTCATTCTCTGAGATTCCCCTTTCAATTCTTGCATCTACCCCTAGTTTACCAAGATGAATTCTAGCGCCTAGATGTACCCCTAAAGTAGAGTCTCCAGTCAAAGATTCAATTGAATAATTGTCATTTTCTTTACTTAGTTCATAGCGATATGTAGGACCTGCAAATGCACTCAATATTGGCAATAATTTAAAACCAACTGAAACAGGAGCCTCAAGCCTTGATTTCCCAATAGTTAATTCATTAAAAGAGGTTTCAAATTTTGAAAAATGAATCTCTGGACGGACGTATATCATGGCCAATTGTAGCTGTCCGTAAGCACCTATATTAAATCCATTTACAGCATTTTTAGCCTCATCTACGCTTGGGAGATCTAAAGAAATATTATCCAATTCAGCAGAAGAGTTAAAATTTAATCCTGCCTTAAGACCGTATTCAAGGCCTTGAGCTTGGATCATTGTAAATGTTGTTAAAATTAAAAGTATTGAGAAGAGCCTTTTCATAGAAATTTAAATTAATTAGTGATCGTTTTATTATGTACCAATAACAACGCCAAAAAGTATAATTTATTTTTAACTTCAAGCTAGGAAAATTCGTTTTAGTTCAATTTAGGGATTAACCAAAGATTCCTTTCAGTATCAATACTTCCATTCATTTTTTCAACTACAACCCGATCAACTATTGAGATTCCTTTAAATGCCATGTTCTCAAAGTTGTCG
>CAZOWC010000128.1:0-3654 GCA_964583375.1 uncultured Flavobacteriaceae bacterium | reverse complement strand
AAAGAAAATGCCAAGGAGGCTGTTTTTTCTTATGGTCATAGAAATCCTCAAGGAATGGTTACCCATCCCAAAACAGGTGAAATCTGGGAACACGAACACGGACCGAAGGGGGGAGACGAAATCAACATTATCAAGCCAGGGGTAAATTACGGCTGGCCCACAATCACCTATGGAATAAATTATAGCGGAACACCCATCACCGACAAAACCTCCATGCCTAATATGGCACAACCTTTTTACTACTGGGTCCCTTCTATAGGACCCAGCGGAATGGCTTTTTCATCTTCAGGAGTTTATCCAGATTGGACCGATAATTTGTTTGCAGGTTCTCTAAAATTTGAATATTTGGAACGACTAGTCATCGAAAACAACAAAGTGGTAAAGAGGGAAAAGGTATTGGATAAAATTGGTAGAGTACGAAATGTAGTTGAAGGCCCCGACGGATACTTATACGTCGGTGTTGAGGGAAAAGGAATTTTAAAAATTGTTCCTGCTAAATGAAACTATTAATTGTTGGTTATATTCTCATTGTAAGCGGATCTGCTGCCTTACTATATCAAGATAAAACGAAAGAAGAGAGCATAGTTGCTGGTGAAAAAATTTATCAAGACTTCTGCTTGCAATGCCATTTGACCGCAGGAGCAGGGGTTTCTGGAGTATTTCCTCCCTTAAAAAATTCTGACTATTTAATGAATAACATTGAGAAAAGCATTGCAGGAATCAAATTTGGGTTAAAAGGAGAGATAATAGTAAATGATGAAGTTTACGATGGTGTGATGGCAAAACAAGGATTGAACAATGAAGAGATCGCTGATGTAATGAACTACATACTCAATCAATGGGGAAATTCGTACTATAAACAAATTACCCTCCAGCAGGTTAGTGAAGTTCAAAAATCAGTATTAGACTAATGGGTTTCCGTTCGCTTTGGGAAAAAATCAATGCATTAAATAAAGCCTACCTTCTTTACGGTACAATTTCTGTTGGATTTATTACATGGATGTTTTTTTTAGATACGCACTCATGGACTATACATTCAGAACTAAACCAGGAAATTAATCAACTAGAGAAGGAGAAAGAAGTACTTCAAAAAATAATACAAGAAGACCAAAAAACTATTAAAGTACTCCAGAATGAAGATAGTCTAGAGCGATTTGCCAGAGAAAATTACGGTCATAAAAAAAGTAATGAAACTGTTTTTATCATTGAAGTCCAAGATAGTTTGAAATAAATTCACAAAAAATTTGCTTGAAAAATTGGCTTGCAAATGTCTTCTTTGAATCTTTTGATTCGGTTTAAATAATCGTATTTTTAGCAGCTCAAAAAACAAAGAGCACTCATGGGTAAAATAATTGCCATAGCAAATCAAAAAGGAGGAGTTGGAAAGACTACTACAGCCGTAAATCTTGGTGCTGCCTTGGGTGTTTTAGAAAAAAAAGTTCTCCTGATAGATGCTGACCCCCAAGCAAATGCTACTTCAGGACTTGGTGTTGATGTAGATAGCGTAAAATATGGCACTTATCAATTACTAGAGCACAGTATTTCACTCGAGGATGCAATTGTATCAACTCACAGTCCAAATCTAGACTTAATTCCCTCTCATATCGATCTAGTAGCCTCAGAGATTGAACTGGTGGATAAAGCTTCTAGAGAATATATGCTTAAAAAAGCTTTAAAAGAAAGCATTGGTCAATACGACTATATTTTATTGGATTGTGCTCCTTCACTAGGCTTGATCACTTTAAACTCTCTCGTAGCTGCAGATGCTGTAATTATTCCTATTCAATGTGAGTATTTTGCGCTAGAAGGATTGGGTAAACTGCTCAATACTATTAAGAGTGTTCAAAAACTTCACAATAAAAATTTAGATATAGAAGGATTATTACTGACTATGTACGATACCCGATTAAGACTCTCCAACCAAGTAGTAGAAGAAGTTAAAAAACACTTCGGCAGGATGGTCTTTAAGACAATTATTCAGAGAAATATTCGGTTGAGTGAGGCTCCAAGTTTTGGAGAAGATATTATCAGTTATGATGCCTCAAGTCGTGGTGCAAAAAGTTATTTATCTTTAGGCACCGAAATCATCAAACGCAATAAATAAAATCGGATGGCAAAATCAAATAAAAAACAAGCTTTAGGTCGTGGTCTATCCGCTCTTTTAAATGATTCTGAAAATGCCATCGAATCTATTAATGATAAAAATGCCGATCAAGTTATAGGGAATATTATTGACTTGGAATTAGGTAAGATCACCACCAATCCTTTCCAGCCTAGGACACATTTTAACGAGGAGGCTCTTCAAGAACTGAGTCAGTCGATAAAAGAACTTGGCGTTATTCAGCCCATAACAGTCCGTAAAAAAGGTAATGCATTTGAATTGATTTCTGGAGAACGCAGACTGAGAGCTTCAGAGATGGCAAAATTGAAGACCATTCCTGCATATGTTAGACTCGCAGACGACCAAGAATCTTTGGAAATGGCGCTGGTCGAAAATATTCAAAGGCAGGATCTGGATCCAATAGAAATTGGCCTCTCATACCAACGTCTGATTGAAGAAATTAAACTCACTCAGGACCAACTCAGCTCAAGGGTCGGAAAAAAAAGATCGACTATTACCAATTATATGAGACTCTTAAAACTTGACCCAATTATACAAACAGGGATTAGAGACAGTTTTATCACAATGGGTCACGGTAGAGCTTTAATAAATATTGATGTACCTTCTGACCAAATCAAATTGTACAAAACCATCGTCAAAAAGGGGCTTTCAGTTCGTGAAACAGAAGCGCTAGTTCGAAAATCCAAAGTACCCAAGCAAATTTCTAAAACTCCTTATCAAACAGCCTATGTTCTGCAAGCAGCTGATGACCTAGAAAAACTGTTTGACACACCCGTGTCAGTCAATGCCAACAGTCTTGGGCAAGGTCAATTGAAAATAAGTTTTGAATCACAGGAAAAACTCCAAAACATTCTAAACAAAATCAAAGGTGAAGCTTAATTTACTCTTAAACAGCCTTTTCGTTTTGATCTCTTTTACTGTTTTAGGGCAGGAAGAAATAGAGAAAACCATTGAAAAGGAAATTAATGAGATTGTCATTCCAGATTCCCTAGCCTATGCGAAAAATTATTCTCCAAGAATACAGCGCCTGATAAACGATCCACTAACTCCTTCTAGGGCAGCCTTTTATTCGGCAATAATCCCAGGGTTTGGACAGGCTTATTTAGGAAAAGTATGGAAAATCCCTATCATCTATGCAGCTATGGGTACATCTTATTACTATTACAATTTACAAAATAACCAGATGAAAGAATATCGTACTGCATACAAAAAGAGACAAAATGGTATTTTTAACGATCGGTTCCTAGAAAAAGATATTCCCATTACTACAGAGCAATTACTCATTGGAATGGATTTTCATAAAAATTACCGCGATATCGCCATGCTTCTCCTAGCAGCTTCATACATGCTAAATATTTTGGAAGCCAATGTCAGTGCTCACCTACTTCAGTTTAATGTCAATGAAGATCTAAGCATAGCTCCTGACCTTATATTCGACGAAAGACAAAGTAGTATTCGTCTAGCTTTAAAATTTTAACAGCCATTAAGTTTTGATTGTCTTGCATATCTTTTAAAAATCCAGCAAGTTTATT
>CAZOWC010000127.1:0-3711 GCA_964583375.1 uncultured Flavobacteriaceae bacterium | reverse complement strand
ATGTCTTTTAAATAAAAACAATTCAGGAGGTCAACATAAAATACCTAGCCTTTCAAACTCAAGAGAATTATTGGAGGAACTTCTAAAAATGAATACTGCTTAAGAAACCACTTTGAGTTTTGGCAATTCTATTTTGGAAAGTTTTTGATCAGCATATTGCTTGGTAACCTTCAACTCTCTAACCTCAGAGTCAGGTAATTCAAACATGGCATCATTTAAAACTGCTTCACAGAGGGAGCGCAACCCACGGGCTCCTAACTTGTATTGCATTGATTTTTCTACGATGTAATTCAATGCTCCTGAAGTAAATTGCAATTTTATACCGTCCATGTCAAAGAGTTGAATATATTGTTTGATCAGTGCATTTTTAGGAGCAGTCAAAATTTCTAAAAGTGTTGCTTTATCAAGCGGCTTCATGTGGGTCAAAACAGGTAATCTACCAATGATTTCGGGTATCAAACCAAACGAACGAACATCGCGAGGAGTAATGTACTGCAGCATGTTTTCCTTATCTATATTATTTTGCTCTACAGTTGTTTTATAACCAATTGCTTGAAGGTTTAATCGTTTATTGATGTGACGTTCTATCCCATCAAATGCACCTCCTGCGATAAATAAAATATTTGAAGTATTCACTTCAACGAACTTCTGATCTGGATGTTTTCTTCCTCCTTTTGGTGGAACATTAACAACTGTCCCCTCTAAAAGTTTTAATAAGGCTTGCTGAACACCCTCACCAGAAACGTCTCTAGTGATTGAGGGGTTGTCACTTTTGCGCGCAATTTTATCAATTTCATCGATAAATACTATTCCCTTTTGTGCTCGGCTCACATCGTACTCTGCTGCTTGAAGCAAACGAGAAAGGATACTTTCAACATCTTCTCCAACATAACCTGCCTCAGTGAGAACTGTAGCATCTACAATAGCTAAGGGCACATTGAGCAGACGTGAAATAGTTTGTGCCAATAAGGTTTTACCTGTTCCAGTAGGACCAACCACTAAAACATTACTCTTTTGAATTTCTACATCTTCTTTTGAAGTTTGTTGAATCAATCTCTTGTAATGATTGTATACTGCCACGGATAGCACTTTTTTTGAAGCCTCTTGACCGATAACATAGGTGTCTAAAAATGACTTAATTTCTTTAGGTGTTTTAAGCTCGATATTATCTGATTCAGCTTCCTCTTCTAGACCGGCTTCTTCTTGCACTATCCCGTGCGCTTGATTGATACAGCGGTCACAAATGTGCGCATCCAATCCAGCGATAAGAAGCTGGGTTTCGGGTTTTGGTCTACCACAAAAAGAACAATTTAAATCAGGTTTACTCATGGCAGTTGGGGGTTTATTTTGGGCTGTTTTTCAGCACTTCATCGACCATGCCGTATTTTTTAGCTTCTTCAGCTTTCATCCAATAGTCACGATCACTATCATTGGTCACTTTTTCCATATCTTGACCGGAGTGTTTTGAGATGATTTGATACAATTCGTCTTTGAGTTTTAGAATCTCACGAGCTGTAATTTCAATGTCTGAAGCCTGTCCTTGAGCACCACCCAGAGGCTGATGAATCATGACCCTTGCGTGGGGTAAAGCAGAACGCTTACCTTTGTGACCAGCACATAACAATACTGCACCCATAGAAGCAGCAATGCCTGTACATATGGTTGCTACATTTGGACTGATAAATTGCATAGTATCATAAATTCCCAGACCCGCATAAACACTACCTCCTGGAGAGTTGATATACATCTGTATATCACGGCTAGCATCCGTACTTTGTAAAAACAAAAGTTGTGCCTGAATTACGTTGGCTACATTGTCGTCGATTGCTGTTCCTAAAAACATAATTCGATCCATCATCAATCTAGAAAAAACATCCATTTGTGCGACATTAAGTTGACGCTCTTCGATAATGTAGGGAGTCATACTACTTACGATTTTATCGTAATACATGGCGTTTATTCCGTGGTGTTTTGTAGCGTATTTCTTGAATTCTTTACCGTAGTTCATATTCTAAATTTATTAAAAATAAGTAAAATTTTATGCTTTGCCGTATGCCTCTTTTACAAATGCATCGAAACCGACTTTCTTTTGCTTAAGTGGAGCGTTTTCTTTAAAAAAGTTTAAAATTTTATTGCTCATCAATTGCTCAGAAATCCTTCTGGTCTCTTCTTGATTCTTAAGTATGTTTGTAACGATACCCTCTATTTGTTTTTCGTCTGGCTGCTGTCCGTACTGTCTCATTTGGTTGGCTACAATAGTTCCCGCAAAGTCTTTCAGCTCTTCTAATGAAATATCCAGCTTATTTTCGGTAATGATTTGCCCTTCAATAAGTTGATAACGAATTCCCTTTTCAGACTTATAATACTCCTCAGCGGCTTGCTCAGGGGTCAATTCCTCTTTACCTGAAGTTTGCATCCAACGTTTGAGAAAATCAGCTGGCAATTTAAATTTTGTTTTTTCCACTAAAGACTCGGTGATATCGTTAAGAAGCTTTTGATCTGCTTGAGGTTCAAATTGCTTTTGCAGATCTTTCTTAATTTGTTCCTTAAGTTCCTTCTCAGAGGTCACTGTTCCAGGAGCGTAAATTTTATCAAAAAGCTCTTGATTAAGTTCAGCTGGTATTCGTTCATTAATTTCCTTAATTTCCAAAGTGATGTTTAAAGCTTTGAGTTCTTCCAGTTTATCATCCTCTAAAGAAAGAAATCTCTTTAGCAACTCGTCTTCCTTAAAAAGACCTTTTACTGGAAAACTCAATACCGAGTTAACCATCTCTTCTTTGAGAGATTTAAGTGCTTTTTTGGATTTTAGATCTTCAAGTTTAAAGCTGATTGTTTTTTCAATCTCTAACTCTTCGTTCCTAATTTGAGCAGTGATTTCAAAATCTTTATCAGGATTTTTCTGTGAAATTAGTTTGCCGTATTGCTTTCTTATATAATCTAATTGCTCATTGATCATTTTAGTTTCTGGGTCAATTTCATAATGAACTACTTTTTTAAGCTGGTCTAATTTGACTTCAAATTTAGGTGCAAGACCCAATTCAAATTCAAAATCCATCTGATCTGAATTCCAATCGAGTTCTTCAACAGCAGCTTTAGGAAGCGGATTTCCCAAAAGGTAAAGGTTTTTTTCTTTGATGAATTTTTCAAGATTTTCTCTGAGAAGCTTGTTAACCTCATCGGCAGTTACAGCTTGTTGATACTGCTTTTTAATCATACCCATAGGGACATGACCTTTACGAAAACCAGGAATGTTGGCATTCTTCCTGTAATCACTCAACACAGTGTTTACTCTAGTTTGGTAATCAGAGCGGTCTACAGTGATTTTTATTACTGCGTTAAGTGGATCTAAATCTGATTTGCTGATATTCATTATGGAGTAAATTTTAGTGCGCAAAATTACATTTTTTTATTCCCTTGAACAAGTTTAGCACTATCGGTTTTTTTTGGAACAATGTTTATTTTTAATTTAACACACAGCCAAAAATACCCAAACTGAATACCACAACCTAAAATTCTAAAGCCTCGGTAGTGTGAATGTTTTTGGCGTAACAACCGAGAGTTATTTATTCCTTTTTATATTTTGTTTTTAACATATTTTAAAATTCGTTTTTGCATAAGGAAATCAATCATGTCATCCGAGAAGGAAACCTTTATTGGTGCTTCTCGTGTTTTATCCAAAATATCTTTGTGTATAATTCGTTTTGAGCTCCG
>CAZOWC010000126.1:0-3724 GCA_964583375.1 uncultured Flavobacteriaceae bacterium | reverse complement strand
AACTTCAGCGTCCTACCTTGGTCTTGGCTCACAATAAAACATTAGCTGCCCAACTCTATTCTGAATTCAAACAATTTTTCCCAAATAATGCGGTCGAATACTTTGTTTCTTATTATGACTATTACCAGCCCGAAGCCTATATTCCAACTACAGGAACTTACATAGAAAAAGACCTTTCAATCAATGAAGAAATCGAAAAGCTCCGATTGAGTACTACCTCCGCCTTACTTTCAGGAAGAAGGGATGTGTTGGTAGTTGCTTCGGTTTCATGTCTGTACGGTATCGGAAACCCCGTAGAATTTGAAAAAAACGTAATTCATCTTGAACGTGATCAAGCCATTTCAAGGACACAACTGATGCATCGCTTGGTACAGAGCCTCTATTCTCGGACCACAGCAGATTTTGGTCGGGGTAACTTTAGGGTGTTGGGTGATATCATTGATATTTTTCCTGGCTATGCAGACATTGCTTTTAAAATCCACTTTTTTGGAGACGAGATCGAACAAATAGAGGCCTTTGATCCGATTGACAATAATCGTTTGGAACAGTTTGACCGCGTCAAAATTTACCCTGCCAATATCTTTGTGACTTCTCCAGACATACTCCAAAATGCGATCATTCAAATTCAAGACGATCTGGTCAAACAAATCGATTACTTTATTGATATTGGTAAACCTCTGGAAGCAAAACGCCTGCAAGAGCGTACAGAATTTGACTTGGAAATGATTCGAGAACTGGGCTATTGTTCCGGTATTGAAAACTATTCTCGTTATTTGGATGGACGCTCTCCAGGAAGTCGTCCGTTTTGCTTGTTGGACTACTTCCCCGAGGATTTTTTGATGATTGTAGATGAAAGTCACGTAACCATTTCTCAAGTACACGCCATGTACGGTGGAGACCGCAGTAGAAAAGAAAATTTGGTTGAGTTCGGTTTTAGACTGCCCGCTGCTATGGACAACCGCCCTTTAAAATTTGAAGAGTTTGAAGCTCTTCAAAATCAAGTTCTCTATGTCAGCGCGACTCCAGCCGACTACGAATTGGAAAAGACGGAAGGTGTTTATGTAGAACAAATCATTCGTCCTACTGGACTTCTAGATCCAGTGATTGAAATACGTCCCAGTTTAAATCAAATTGATGATTTGATGGAAGAAATTCAAAAACGTACCGAGCAAGACGAACGTACCTTGGTCACTACTCTTACTAAAAGAATGGCAGAAGAGTTGACTCAATACTTAAGTCGAATGCAAATCCGTTGCCGTTATATACACAGTGATGTGGATACTTTAGAGCGGGTAGAAATCATGCAGAATCTGCGTAAAGGAATTTTTGATGTGTTGATTGGTGTCAATCTTTTGCGAGAAGGCTTGGACCTCCCTGAAGTATCTTTGGTAGCCATATTAGATGCGGATAAAGAAGGCTTTTTACGCTCCAACCGCTCACTTACCCAGACCGTTGGTCGTGCAGCACGGAATGTTAACGGTAAAGCTATCATGTATGCCGACAGCATTACAAAAAGCATGCAAAAAACAATAGATGAAACCAATTATCGCCGAGAAAAACAGTACCAATACAACAAAGTTAACAACATTATTCCCAAGGCTTTAAACAAATCTCTGGACAGTGCCTTGGCGAAAAACTCGGTAGCAACCCATGCTCAAGAATTGGAAGCCCGTAAGGTAGCCGAAGAGCAAAACCGTTATTTAACCAAACCACAGATAGAGAAAAAAATCAGAGTATTGCGTAAATCCATGGAAGAAGCTTCAAAATCACTTGATTTTATAGAGGCAGCCAACTACCGTGATGAAATAAAAAACCTAAAAGAACAGTTACAAAGAGAAAAGCAGAATTAATGAGAAAACCCTTTTATTCTTTTTTAGTCAGTTTTTTACTCTTTATCAATAACTTTGGTTATTCTCAGGAACTGAGCGCGGTTGTTTTAGACAGCCTCAATCAAAATCCTATCCCCTTTGCCAGTATCTATCTAAAATCCGGAAGTGGAGCAGTATCTAACGAAGAAGGACGTTTCCAGTTGCATTATAAGGATGAGGAAGTCATAAAAGATTCTTTGTTTATTTCCTGTATGGGTTATAAGACCCTCAAGCTTTCCTTAGATCAACTTCAAGACAGTACTTTTTATTTGCCGCCTAAAGCCATCGCTTTAAAATCAGTAATCTTAAGTAACAAACAGCTGAGTGCCAAAGAAATTGTAAAGGCAATTCAAGAAGCTATTCCCCAAAAATACGAGTTGGGACTAACTGAAAAAAAAGTGTTTTTTAGGGAAACAGGAAATTCAAAATTTGAGAAACTAAACTTGAATATCAAGAAAACAACCATCGAGGAATTTAATCAGGTTTTTTGGGATAGTATATTGACTAAAATTCCTAAAACCAATCAATGGTATCAAGAATTTGTAGGCACACTTTACGGAGATTACACTAAGGGAAATCAAAAAATGGAGCTTGACAAAGCCTTGGATTTAGAAGATAAAGAGAAGTCTGATATCTTTAAAAGCACAGAAAAACTATTTGATAACATCATCAAAGAAAATGTTAAATCCACCTCCTATTTTAAAGTGAGATCTGGTATCATAGGAGCTAAGTTGGAAACAGATGAAATCAATTCAGCTAAACAAGATACCCTTAGTACTGAAGAAAAAGAATTACATAGAAAAAAGGATTTTCTATCTTGGAAAAAAAATAAGTTTACAAACTTGCTCAAAAATTTATTTAAAGAAAATGAGCTTAATATTTCCATTCTTAATAAAGCTTCAAAATATAATTTTTCAGTTAACAATTTGACTTTTTTTGGTGATACTCCCGTCTATATTTTAGACTTTTCTCCCAAAAAAAATGCTGACTTTGCGGGAAGGCTGTATGTAGATGCAGACCGATTGGCACTAATCCGTTTGGAATATAAAAACATTCAAAATATAACAGATTTTAGCATGTTAGGAGTTTCATATCTAGAGGACCTTAAAGAGGTTATTGTCCAATTTAAAAAGGGGTTTAATGGAAAATACAGCACTGAATATCTAGAATTTAATTCAGGCTTTAAAGGAGGTTTTGAGCGTCCCTTCGTCATAACGGAAAAAAATAAAGTGGTCAGGGGGCGGAATAAACAAAACTACCTTAAAATGGACTTGGACATCGCAACCCGTCAATACCAAAAATACCAATTGGTCATCTTTGAGACAACCCCCATCAGTCAAGAGGCTTTTGATGCGATTAAGGAGGAGCCAAAGGTGCTCCCGGTTAACTTAACAGAATACGATCCCAACTTTTGGGAAGGCTATTCCATCATCGAACCCAATAAAGCCATTAAAGCTTTTAAGGTTGTTGAATAAGAATGTTGTTTATTTCATTATTTTAGTCAAAACTGATAAAAATGAAAAAAGTACTCCTATTCTGTTTTACTTTTCTACTTCTACTTCTACTTCAATGCCAAAGCCCTATCGAAGAAACAAATCCACTCGTTTTTAAGGTCAACAGCTTTGACGTTCCTAACAACCAAATGGAAGTGCTCTTTAGGATTCAAAATCAAACCCAAGAGGTTTGGCAGGGTGGAGCATGGTCATTGCATTGGAATCAATTTTTTGGTTCTATTAAACAGGAAAGCCTTCCAGAGGGAATAAGCATAAAACCGACTCAAAACAGTCAATATTTGGTCTTGAATTTTGGGGAGGAATACAGCTTAAATCCCGGGGAGCAACTGGAGTTTTCTGTTC
>CAZOWC010000125.1:0-3729 GCA_964583375.1 uncultured Flavobacteriaceae bacterium | reverse complement strand
GCCATAATTGAAAAGATTGAAAACGATCCTCCTGATTTTATTTGCTTAAACTTTGCCAACCCAGATATGGTAGGTCATACAGGAGATTTGCAGGCTGCAATAAAAGCTTGTGAAGCTGTTGACCAATGTGCTGCTGAGGTATTAGATACCGCCCTCAAGCAAGGTTACGCCAGTTTGGTTATTGCTGATCACGGAAACTGTGAAACCATGATTAATCCGGATGGTAGTCCTAATACGGCACATACAACCAATCCAGTCCCTGTCATTTTGGTCGATCCTGAAAAGAAGAATATAAAGTCTGGGATTCTAGGTGATATTGCACCTACTATTTTGGATTTGATGGAGGTAGATCAGCCTTCGACCATGACTCAGAAATCCTTACTTTTATAAGAATGAAACAGCTCTTTTTTTTTGTATTCGCAAGTCTACTCCTGATCAATTGTAAAAGTACTGATACTCCAAAGTACAGTCCGGTTCCAATGGAAGTCAAAACACTTATTGGTGAGGAGGGTGAAACTGTTGTACTGGGATATATGAATCGCGCCAATCTAAATACAGATGAATTTAGGGCTTGGTTTCAATTAGAATATGATCGTCTTAAAATCCCAGAAGGATGGATCGAAGAACACAAACCCTTGGCTAAAAATCTAAAATTTAAATTATTCCTCGGAACTTGGTGCGGAGATACTCAAAGAGAATTGGGTGGTATGTTCAAACTTTTAGATGCGCTAGGAGTCACTGAAGATCAAATGGAAATGTACGCCATTTCAGAGGCCAAGGACAGTCCTCTTGGATATGAAAAAGAATACAAAATACTTAACATTCCGACACTTATCTTTTTTGAAAATAGTAAAGAAAACAACAGAATTGTAGAATTCCCCGTGGAAAGCATGGTAGAAGATTTTTCAAAAATTCTGAAAAAAGAAGCCTACGAGGACGCATACGCCGATTTCTAATATGTCTGGAATTATACTTAAAACTCGTGAGGAAATAGAATTAATGCGTGAAAGTGCTTTGATTGTTTCCAAGACTTTAGGTATGTTGGCATCGGAAATTAAACCTGGGGTCACTACCCTAGCATTAGATACGATGGCTTTTGACTTTATCAAAGATCAAGATGCAGAACCAGGATTTTTAGGTCTTTACGACTTCCCCAATACCTTATGTATGAGTCCCAACGCTCAAATAGTCCATGGAATTCCAACCGATAAACCACTGGAGGAGGGGGAAATTATTTCCATAGACTGCGGAGTATTAAAAAACGGGTTTTATGGAGATCATGCTTACACTTTCGCCATAGGAGAGATCGCTCCAGAAACAGAAAAACTCCTTAGAATAACCAAGGAATCACTTTACGAAGGTATCAAAGCCTTTCAACTCAACAATCGTATTGGAGATTTGGGATATGCCATTCAACACTACTGTGAAAAGGAGGGGTATGGTGTTGTCCGTGAATTGGTAGGTCACGGTTTAGGTGAAACCATGCATGAGGCACCAGAAGTTCCAAACTACGGCAAACGCGGAAGGGGTAAAAAGTTTTTAAATGGAATGGTTTTGGCTATAGAACCCATGATCAATATGGGTACACACCGAATCAAACAACTTAATGACGGCTGGACCATTCTTACCGCTGACGGTAAGCCCTCAGCTCATTTTGAACACAATGTTGCCTTAATTGACGGCAAACCAGAACTGCTTTCAACCTTTGAATACATCTACCAAGCACAAGGTTTACAAAGTGAAGAAGAAATTCCCTTTAGAAGCCTTCCATTGGTCTTATGAAAGTGTTACTGAATTTAGTTCCTAGACCTTGGCTCATCACGTTGAGTATTTGGTTTCAACCTCTAATTAAATTGTACTTTAAAGGCAGTCGTTTTACAGATCCCATTGACGGTAGTTCATATCGTAAATTCCTTCCATACGGATACAAAGTTAGTAGACCCAATGCCTTATGCCCGGGAACATTGTCTTTGGAACGACATCGCTTGCTCTGGCTCTACCTTCAAAGAAAAACAACTTTACTCAAAAACAAACTTAAGGTACTGCATATTGCACCTGAGCAAGTGTTTTACAGTAGGTTTAAAAGTTTTAATCATTGGGACTATACTACGACAGACTTGTATTCTCCTATGGCAGATGTCAAAGCAGATATATGCGATTTGCCCTTTAAGGATGTTACTTTTGATTTGATTTTATGTAATCATGTGTTGGAACATATCCCTGACGATATCAAAGCTATGGAAGAACTTTACAGGGTATTAAAAAAAGGAGGGACGCTTATCGCTCAGGTGCCTTTGGAAGCAGAACGCCCAACTACTTTTGAAGATAATAGCGTTACCGATAAAGCCAAAAGGACTGAAATTTTTGGTCAATACGATCATGTCCGTATCTATGGTATAGACTACTATCAAAGACTGGAATCAGTCGGATTTAAAACTAAAAGAGTTGACTTTCTAAAAGAACTTTCAGCTGAAGAGATAGACAAATTTGCGTTACCAATTGATGAACTAATCCCCGTTGGTCGAAAATAAAACCTATTCTTCTTTCAAAAACCCATCTGAAAAAAGCTCTTGAATACCCTGAATAGAATCAGATACTATCCAGTAAGCCTGAAGTTCAGGTTTTGAATCGATCAGTTTTTGGGACTGAGCTAAAGGCATGACCATTAGTGCAGTAGCATAAGCATCTGCACTCATACAATCCGGAGCAATCACTGATGCACTTAATACCCCAGTAGGAAATGCTTCACCAGTTTTAGGGTTGATGGAATGGGCAATGCGTAGGCCAGATTCTGCATCTACCGAATACTTTCGGTAATTCCCTGAAGTTGCCAATGCCTCATTTTGCAAGCGAAGCGTTCGGATAAAATTTCGCTCTTGCCCTTGTTTGGGATTATCTATAGCAATTTTCCAAAAATTTCCGGTTCTTGGACTTTTTCCCTTGGCCACAAGCTCACCACCTATTTCAACCAAATAGTTATCCAGTTGATTGCTTTTTAAAAAATTGGCCAAAACATCTACTGTATAGCCCTTTGCAAGTGCATTAAAATCAAAGAAGACGGATGGATGCTCCTTCTGAATCGTTCTTTGAGTTGTCAGCTGTGTTTTTGCCCATCCAGTAAACTCAAGCATACTATCTCTTTGCTTTTTACTTACCTTTTCAAGCGACTTCCCAGGACCAAAACCATAGGCATTTACTAAGGCACCAACTGTTGGATCAAAAAAACCTTGCGAGTGTTCCCAAACCTCTGAAGCTTTTTCATAAACAGTTACAAAGTGCAAATCTACCACCAATAAACTATCTCCCCTATTGATTTTGGAAATATCAGAATCGGACTGGTAGGTAGACAAAGATTGATTTATCACCTGAAAAATAGAATCTACCTTTTGATTCAAGAGTGTGGGACTAAGTGAATTTGAAGTGTAGGAAATGGAATAGGTAGTTCCCAGGGCATACCCTTGAATTTTTTGAAGTTGATCCTTTTGTAAAGTACAACCCAAAATTAATAAAGAGATCATTAATAGTCTACTGTATTGCTTCAAGTCCTTGAAAATTGACTGCATAGGGGTCTTTTTTTGTTAGTGGATAATCGTAGTTTTCAGCATGGGCAAATCCAACCCCAGCAAGATACAGTTGGGCATTATTTTTTTCTGCATGATCTTTGACTTTTTCGATCAGTTCGGGATCAAACTTTTTAGGTGCTTTGGGATAAAGCGTACCCTGTACCAC
>CAZOWC010000124.1:0-3749 GCA_964583375.1 uncultured Flavobacteriaceae bacterium | reverse complement strand
ATGAAGCTCAATACACTCCTGAGGGTTTGTTTGATGGTATTACAAGCTTCAGCAGTCAAGAATTGGTTAAAAACTATTTTAACCCAGAACCACGCCTAGGGCTTAATTATAAATTGTCAGAGGATACTTCAATTAAAATGAGCTACGCTCGTATTTTTCAATACATCCAAAACATCTACAATACCAATACCCCTTTACCAACTTCCAGATGGAAAATCTCTGATCGATACATTAATCCTCAAAAAAATAATACTTATGGTTTGGGGCTTTACAAGAATTTTTTAGACTCGAAATATGAATTTTCTGCCGAGGGTTATTATCGTAAAACAGAGAATAACTTGACTTATCGTCCTGGTGCAGATTTCTTTCTCTCAAGATTTATTGAAAACGAAATTACTCAGGCTGAAGGAAAATCCTATGGCGTTGAATTAAGTTTGCGAAAAACATTGGGTAAAATTAATGGGGTCATGAATTATACTTGGTCTAGGAGTCTCCTTAAAACCGATGAAGTGAGACCTATTAATCGTATTAATAACAACGAATGGTATGCTTCAGACTTTGATCGTCCACATACGGTTAACGCCACAATTAATTTTGAGGGAGACCAATACAATAGCTTTAGTTTTAATTTTGTTGGACAAACAGGTCGACCTTTTACTATTGCCAATGGAATATTTGAAGAACAAAATGTTGTTATTCCAATTTACCTTTATCGAAATAATTCTAGACTGCCTACTTATCACCGTTTAGATTTTTCATGGAAAATTGCTTACAGTAAAGATCCAAAAAGACGCTTTAAAGGGGATTGGATATTTACCGTTTATAATCTGTACAGTAGAAAGAACCCTTACAATATTTATTACACCCAAAGAAATGGGGGAGAGGATGGTAATGTCTTTTTAGGAAGCCCTTTAGGCGCTTACGAATTGTCTATTCTTCGTGGGGCTTTGGTTTCACTTTCCTACAATTTTAAATTTCAATAAGGGCTCCCAATTCTCTAAAAAGTGTAATTTTATTGCTCATGGATTCAAAGGTAATTTGCTGCTTTGGAGAAATTTTATGGGACCTTTTTCCTGATGGTAAAAAATTAGGGGGGGCACCTTTCAATGTCGCTAGTTCATTAAAAGATTTGGGAGCGGAAGTTTATTTTTTAAGTAGTATTGGTGAAGATACACTTGGAGATGAAATTCTCTTTCATTTGCGGACAAAGAGTATTTCAGATGACTATGTTCAGATCGATACTTTACACCCTACAGGTAAAGTTTTGGTAAGCTTAGATGAAAATGGTTCAGCTCAATATGAGATAGAAAATGAAGCCGCTTGGGATTTTATTAAGACTACTCCTGCTGCTCTAAAACTGGTAGGTGAATCAGATGCATTCGTATTTGGCAGCCTCATTGCAAGAGGCTTCTCTTACAAGGCTTTAAATGAATTCCTGAAAGTTTCAAACTACAATGTCTTTGATTTGAACTTAAGGCCGCCTTTTTACAATGATAGGCTTTTGATTGATTTGATAACCCAAGCACAAATGTTAAAATTCAACGACGAGGAATTGTATTTAGTCGCCAAAATACTCGACTCACCTTTTCACTCTATGGATCAACATATTGAGTTTATTGCTGATGCTACTGGCGCAAGTTGTATTTGCGTTACCAAAGGAATGTTTGGTGCCGTTCTATATCAAAATGGAGAGTGGTTTTACAACAGCGGTTATAAAATAAAAGTTAAAGATACTGTGGGTGCTGGTGATTCTTTTCTGGCAACTTTAATTTATGGTATTGTAAATAACAATGAACTTCAAACTACACTGAATCGTGCCTGTGCAATGGGAGCATTAGTTGCTGCTAGTCCAGGTGCAAATCCAAACATCTCAGAAAGCGAATTAAACCGTTTTATGAGACTAATTTAACAACACCTAATGAGACTTCAAATTACTAGTTTACTCATTCTAGTTGGCCTAACAACAAGTACTTTAGCTCAACCTTTAAGTGGTAAAGAGCTTTTGGAAAAATCCATAGAATACCACGATCCAAATTCCAAATGGAGCAAGTTTAATGGATCTTTTAATGTCAGCATGCAAAGCCCAAGTCGGCCGTTGCGAAAGAGTAATATAGTTATTGATCTGATGCGTTCTTTTTTTGAGTTGAGCGTTCAAATTGGTGAAAATCAATGGAAGGCGTCACTATTAGACGAAGATTGTGATTTGCTTTTTAACGGCTCTAGAAAGATTAGTCCTGAGATTGAAAAAGAATTTAGATTGAATTGTAAGCGTGCAAAAATGTATCGGGATTACTACACCTACCTTTACGGCTTGCCAATGAAATTAAAAGACCCTGGAACGTATATTGATCCAGTAATTAGTCAAAAATCAATAGAAGGGATTTCTTATTGGGTATTAAAGGTCGAATATGATCCAAATGTAGGTTCAGATACATGGTATTTTTATTTTGACACTAAAAGCTTTGGGCTTAAGCGTTATCAATTTTTCCACGACGAGTCCAAAAATGATGGAGAATATATTATTTTGGATGATGAAATTGAAATTGAAGGCATTCTTATGCCAAAGAACAGAAGTTGGTATTACAACTCTGACAATACATTTTTAGGAACAGACATACTATCGAAATAATATTTCAGAATTATGAAAAAACAAATGAATAAATACGCTTTAGTGCTTTTGACTGCCTTTTTTGGTTTAGGGTTGACAAATGCTCAAACTCAAGAAGAAATCATTGGGAAATGGGATTTAGAGGTTATAAAAGACGGTAAGGTTTATCCTTCCTGGCTTGAAGTTAAATTATCAGGAGTAAAAACACTAGTAGGTTATTTTGTTGCTGAAAGTGGAAGTGCTCGTCCTATATCTGAAGTTTTTTACCGAAATGGTACACTAGATTTTAGCATTCCACCTCAATGGGATGGAGCAAACTATATGCATGTTTCTGGAAAAGTTTCCAACGATAAGCTTAGTGGAACCATTCTAAATAATATGGGTGAAGCTTTGTCATTTACTGGAGATAGAGCTCCCAAATTGATTCGAACCGGAGAAGTTCAATGGAGTAAGCTTCGTTCTTTATTTGATGGTAAATCTCTAGATCAATGGAAAGGTATTGATGAAATAAGAGAAAACCAATGGAAAGTGGAAAATGGATTACTAATCAACCCTAAATCAGGAGTAAATCTGATTTCAGAAGAGCAATTTAATGATTTTAAGCTTCATATTGAGGTACGATATCCAGCGAATAGTAATTCTGGTATTTATTTAAGAGGTCGTTATGAAGTCCAAGTTGAAGACAGTTATGGTAAAGATCCTAGTTCGATTTTATTCGGAGGGATATATGGTTTCTTAACTCCCAATCAAATGGCAGCCAAACCTGCAGGAAATTGGCAAGTGTTTGATATCACTCTAGTAGGAAGAAGAGTTACCATTGTAGCCAACGGTCAGACTGTCATTCACGACCAAATTATTCCAGGTATTACAGGTGGAGCGATTGACAGTAATGAAGGAGCATCAGGCCCTATAATGTTACAAGGCGATCACGGTTTAGTGGCTTTTCGAAATATCAGTATACAAACTCCAGAGTAATAATAGACTGTAAATTAATTAGTTTTTTTAAACCCGTACAGTAGTTGTTTTAAAAAACTATTGGGGAGTTTTTCATCACCTGGGAATCCTATTTTGATACTGCCATCACTATCCGGCACGTGGTGTGTGTTAAAGAGATAGTCCCAAAGACTTAGGCTTATTCCAA
>CAZOWC010000123.1:0-3779 GCA_964583375.1 uncultured Flavobacteriaceae bacterium | reverse complement strand
AACAAGTAATTCATAGACTTTAAAAAGAGCGTCTAGAATTTGGGTCATGATAGTGCTGCTTTTAAACTTCATCTTACATTGATTTAATTATTAGGTTAAAAATAAACTTCCTAAAGGAAATAAGGGCTGGAAGAAGAAAGTTTTTAACAATTTAAAAAGTTAAATTTGTAATCTAAAACAACTCAGTGAATGCCTTAGTTTATTATCTCACTTTCCCAATATTGTTTGTGGTTTCTAGATTGCCATTCCCCTTATTTTATATGCTTTCTAATTTTATCTGCTTTCTGGTTTACAGGGTTTTTGGTTATCGCAAGTCTGTGGTTCGTTCAAACTTAAAGCTCACTTTCCCTAAACTCCAAGAGACGGAATACCGAGTTATAGAAAAGAAGTTTTATCGCCACTTATGTGATTTATTTCTTGAAATCATAAAATCCATGGGAATGAGTAAAGATCAAATGCTGAAAAGGTTTAAAGTAAAAAATATTGAAGTGCTAACTCAATTTGAAAAAGAAAATCGTTCCGCTTTTTTGTTGTGCGGACATTATGCGAGTTGGGAGTGGATGATGTCTTTGGGTTATCACATGAAACATTTAGGTTATGGAATTTACCGCCCCATAAAGAACCCGTATTTTGACAGTTTGATTGAGGAAATTAGAAGCAGGCACGACGCCTATATGATTCCTCAAAAAAAGGCTGCAGACATTATTAGGGAGAAGGAAAAGAAGAACGAACGTTGTGTTTATGGTTTTGCCAGCGATCAGGCCCCAAGCCCCACAGCCAAATCGTATTGGAGACCATTTATGGGAATTAAAGTTCCTGTATACACTGGTGCAGAGCGATTGGCCAGAGAGCTAGACATCCCACTTGTTTTTGGTAAGATCAAAAGGGTCAAGCGCGGCTATTACGAATTGGAGTTTAAGTTAATTGCCGATCAACCGAAGACCACTGCAGTAAATGAGATCACCGATATTTACATAGAATGGTTAGAGCAACAGATCAAAGAAGATCCTACTCAGTATTTTTGGACGCACAAGCGCTTTAAGCACGCCAAGCTTTAAAAAAGATCTTTAATTTCCTCGGCAAATTGGGCTGCCAAGGCATCTGCCTTCTCTAGACTTTTTGCTTCTGTATAAATTCGAATTATAGGTTCTGTATTTGATTTGCGCAAATGAACCCAAGCTTCTTTAAAGTCGATTTTCAAACCATCTACCATATTGCAGATTTCTTTGGTATAATTTCTTTCTAAGGTCTTTAGTACTTCTTCAACATCCATGCCTTCAACTAAATTGATTTTATTTTTACTCATAAAATAATCAGGATACGAAGCTCTGAGTTTTGATACACTAAGGTTTCGTTCTACAAGTAGCGATAAGAATAAGACGATACCCACTAAAGCATCTCTACCGTAATGTAAATCGGGACAAATTACTCCCCCGTTACCTTCTCCACCTATCACAGCATTACATGCTTTCATTTCAGTGACTACATTAACTTCTCCTACAGCGCTTGTACTATAGATTTGCCCGTGGGATTCAGTAACATCTGCTAACGCACGAGTTGATGAAAGGTTAGAGACTGTAGGCCCAGGCGTTTTTTCAAGAATGTAATCCGCACATGCAACCAGGGTATATTCTTCGCCAAATAAGTTTCCTTTTTCATCTACAAAAACCAGTCGATCCACATCGGGGTCAACCGCAATACCAAAATCTGCTTGATTGCCCACTACTGCTTCACATAAATCGGTTAAATGTTCCTTAAGTGGCTCTGGATTGTGAGGGAACTCCCCATTGGGTTCACAGTATATTTTAATTACTTCAATTCCAAGTTCTTCCAATAAGGCAGGAATGGCTATGCCTCCGCTTGAATTCACTCCATCCACTACTACCTTAAAGTTTCGCTTCTTAATCTGCTCTGTATGAACCCATTTCAGCTTTAAACAATCTTTTATGTGTTTTTCAATGGCGTCGGTGACTGTAGTAATTTTACCTAAATCGTCCACTGCAGCATATTGAAAAGCCCCTTGAGAGGCATACTCTAATACTTTAGCACCTGCTTCTACATTGATAAATTCTCCCCTTTCGTTCAATAATTTGAGTGCATTCCATTGTTTAGGATTGTGACTTGCAGTCAAAACGATTCCACCTTGCGCTTGGTACAACTTTACCGAAAGTGCAACTGTGGGCGTGGTTGACAGCCCTAAATCTATGACGTTGACCCCCATACCTACTAGGGTTTGATTTACTAAACTGTGAATCATTGTACCTGAAATCCTTGCGTCTCTACCAGTAACTACTGTCAGCTTTCCTTTGTGAGTATTCGTTAGCCATTGAGCATAGGCACTCGTAAAAAGGACTACATCTAAAGGCGTTAGATTATTACTTACACCCCCTCCAATGGTCCCACGTATTCCAGATATTGATTTTATTAATGTCACAGGATTATTTTAAATGACAAATTTAATTCAATTAGCCAAAAATATCTACTTATTAATCATAAAACATAAGTCTAGTTTAAGTACACTATTCTCCCAAGAGATGAAATCCCCTTTGGTTATAAACTGGATTTTAGATTTAAAGTTTTAAGCATTTTTTAGGGCTGAATATCCATTGTAATTTGCGTTTACAACGACTTATTTTTAACTGAAATGATAAACTCCATTTCCTCTTTTTCTAAAACTAAAACGTCTGAGAGGCTTTTAGTTTCAACCACTGCTCTAATTGGAACAGCAAATGCCAAATTAGTTTCGGTTGTCATAGCTGCTTCTACAAACATTCCAGAACTTAACTTCGCTTAGCGGGACCCTACCAGTATAAACCAAAGCGGATGAGCCCCATTAGTGCATTGGGTAGTTGGCTGTTGCTTCCTGGATTTAATATGTATTGTACATTAGGTTGAAAAGTCCAACGGCCTTTGGTAATCCATTGGTAGCTAATTTCAATAGCGGTTTCATTTTTAAGTCCTTTTTTAAAATTGGATTGATAGCTATCTGAAAAGTAAGTATGTCCAATGGCTAGACCAATACCATCATCAATACGTCTGTGTGAAATCCCTTTATAAAGCAATCCTCCACTCAAATAAGCTTTAACAGGGTTGTGTTCGTTTAGGGAGAATCCCAATTGAGAAAAAGCGCTTAGCGTTCCTCCGCTAGTTTTATCTCGACAGACAATATGATCATTGATAAAATAGACTCCTTGACTGTTGGAATAGCTCACTTGGTCCACTACCCGTTCTTGGATATGTCTCCAATATCCAAATTTAAAAGTGGACTGCTGCAAACTGTCTTTTTGGGTAGTGTATTGAATCTCGTTAATCAGTAATGCTCCCTCCTCTTTACTAATTTTCCAGTTGAGTGAGTTTGGATTATTACTTTCTGTGCCTGGATCACCGTCATAAATAGCGTGATGCAATTTAAAACGATCCCATATACGCCAGCTAATCACTCCACCTAATGTTGCTAAAGGGAAAATTGATGCTGAAAAGTTAGTGGATAGATCGGGTTGTATTCCAAAAGAATTGTTTATAAAAAACAGACCAGTTTCACTAATCGCAAAAACGCTGTTTAGATTGTGTTGCCCAATTAAAATGGACCAAAAATCAAAATTGTGTTCATACCATATTTCGTAAAGGCGTGTATGTGACTCTGCTTCTATATTGTTGGCTACTTGATAATCACCCATCAATTCGGACAGTGAATTTCCATGATTATTGAGTAAATAGACAAAAAAATGTCCTCTATTCCATAGGTTTAGTCGTTCAGTCTCAAAATCAAAGTTAAGGTC
>CAZOWC010000122.1:0-3804 GCA_964583375.1 uncultured Flavobacteriaceae bacterium | reverse complement strand
AAAACAGCCTCTTCAAGCTCCAATGCTTGCGGAGGTATCTTTCACTGTTGGAGGTTGATTACCGTGGGATTAGATGTTTTTGCAAAATCTCTAGATTGTTTTTTTTCCATTGTTCTAATTTACATGCTTTACCTAAATGGGCAAGTGCTTCAACAATTAGAATATCCTCTAAGTATAAAGAGAAGTGTGTTTATAAGTACAATAAAAATGTTAACAACCTAAAAAAACACTACCCTTCATAATTTCCCATCGCGATGAATTTATCACGGCGTTGTTCAATTCTTTTTTCAGGTTCAATTTTGTTTAATTTGTTAAAGGTTGAGAGCAATTCCTTACGAACAGCATTAAACGTTTCTTCTCGATCGTAATGTGCCCCTCCCAGCGGTTCCTTGATGATTTTATCAATCAATTTGTGTTTGAGCATATCTTTAGAGGTCAATTTTAGGGCTTCTGCTGCAGTTTCTTTGTGTTCCCAGCTACGCCATAAAATAGATGAGCAAGACTCAGGAGAAATCACAGAATACCAAGTATTTTCCAACATAAAGATTTGATCTCCTACACCGATTCCCAAAGCACCTCCAGAAGCACCTTCGCCAATAATGACAACAATAATTGGCACAGAAATAGACATCATTTCCAATATATTTCTTGCTATAGCTTCTCCTTGACCTCGCTCTTCAGCTTCAAGTCCAGGATAGGCTCCTGGAGTGTCGATAAAGGTGACAATGGGAATACCGAACTTATCTGCTGACCTCATCAAACGCAATGCTTTGCGATATCCTTCCGGATTTGCCATACCAAAGTTTCGATATTGCCTGGTTTTAGTATTATAGCCTTTTTGAGTTCCAATAAACATAAAGGACTGATCTTCAATTTTTCCAAATCCGCCAATCATGGCTTTGTCGTCCAATACATTTCGATCTCCATGAAGTTCTAGAAAAGAATCACCACAAAGTGCTTTGATGTAATCTAAGGCAAAAGGTCTGGAGGGGTGCCTAGACAACTGGACACACTGCCAAGCAGAAAGGTTGCCATAGATTTCTTTTTTTGTTTCTTTTAATTTTTTTTGAATCTGCTCACAGGTTTAAGTGACGTCTATATCGCTTTCATCCCCAATAAGCTTGCATTTGTCAAGCTGCTCGTTTAATTCCTTAATTGGCAATTCAAAATCTAGATATTCCATAAGTTAAATATTAAAACAAAAGTATAAATTCTTTGGAATTGGTTTCTAACTATCCAATTTGTTTTTGACATTTATAACTACCGTTCAACAAAATGGCTACAAGTACAATGACAAAGCCGATATAAAAACTAAAACTCATCAACTCTTCATCTTTCCATATCGCGAGCGAAAGTAGAATTCCATATAGGGGTTCTAAATTGATTATGAGCATGACGGTAAATGGAGAAAGGTGTTGCATCACCTTAATTGAAATATTAAACGCATATGAAGTACACACCCAAGCAATCAAGCCTATCCACAACCAGTCCCATTGATGCAATTCAAAAGCTTCAAAAGTATATTTCCCTGAAAAGATTACATAGACTATTCCAAAAATAGCTCCTACTGATAATTCATAAAATGAAAGAGTAATGGCTCTACCCCTTTTGACCAGTTGAGTATTTAGTATGGTAAAAACAGAAGACATAAAAGCGGATAATAATGCGATGCCGATTCCATAGAGATGTTCGTACTCCGCATGAAATATGATTCCTACACCTACAGCAATAAGTCCTCCAAATAGCAATTCATAGCCCAAAATCTTGCGCTTGTTGATTAGAGGTTCTATCATTGCCGTAATAAAAGCACCAGTAGCCATCATACTTAAGGTCAGTGAAACTCCTGCCACCTTAATCGCATGAAAAAAGGTAACCCAATGCACACCGATAATGAGCCCGCCAAGGATGACTTTAAGCCATAGGGTTTTCTCGAGTTTAAAATAAGTGGGGTGTATAATTGCAAAATAAACAGCTAGACCCAAACTGGCAAGTGTCATACGGTATACAACTAATGGAATAGCATTTAATGAACATAGAGCACCCAAAATGGAGGAAAAGCCAAAAATAAAAACTATCAAATGATAGTGGATAAGACTTTTGGTTCTAGCGTCTTGCATGGCGTAGTAAAAAGAAGGCAAGTATTCCAAAAATAGCTAGCGGTAGCCAAGCAGCCAAAAAAGGAGGAAAAGTTGACTTACTAACTAAAACTCCAAAAATCTTGTCAAAGAAGATAAAAAGGAAGCCAAGAGAGATTCCAAAAGCGAGATTCACTCCCATACCTCCTCTTCGCTTAAAGGAAGAAACGGCTACAGCAATTAGAGTCAAAATAAATGCAGATACGGGGATACTCCAACGTTTGTGTCGAACCAATAAGTGATTGTTAATTAAATTGGAGCCACGCTCTTTTTCGTCTTTAATAAATTGATTTAATTCTACGTAGGTCAAAGTCTCTGCGATATAGTTTACAGGTGCTAAATCATTGATTTCAAAATCAAAAAGAGTGTCTTTTCTCGAGATTTTTTCATAGCGTTCATCATCACCTTCAAAAATGCGCTTACTGTAATTAGATAATCGAAATAATGAATCCCTGTCAATCCAACGGATTCGATCTGAGTGAATTTTGAATTCCATACGATTTCCATCAAAATGTTCTAGAGTAAAATTGGTTGCTCGTTTACGTACAGGATCGTAATTATTAACATAAATAAACTCATCATCATTAATCTGCATATAAACCTGATTCGTGTTTCTCGCCTCTTTTTTGACTAAATACTTATATCGGAAGTCATTAAACCCTAGGTTGGATTTGGGCACTATATACATACCTGCAAAAAAAGCAAAAAAAGCGATAAAACTCGCAGCGAGTAAAAAGGGCTTGAGGTAACGGAAAAAGGAGATACCCGAACTAAGAATTGCAATTACTTCAGTTTTGTTTGCCAGTATTGAAGTAAACCAAATCACTGATAAAAACAAGAAAATAGGAAAGAGCAGATTGGCAAAATACCAAGTGAAGTCTATGTAGTATCCAATGATACTTGCCAATGGAACTTCTTTCTCCTTAAACTTGTCAATTTTTTCTGCTACATCGACCATTATTCCTATGGGAATAAAAAGTAATATCATCACTAAAAAAGTTCCGATATAGCGTTTGATAATATAGAGATCGATCAGCTTCATACTACAATCTAGGTTCCATTTGACGTACCATTTTGGCTTTCCAAGTAGAAAATGTTCCCGCTAAGATATGTTTTCTCGCCTCACGTACCAACCAAAGATAAAAACTGAGGTTATGTAAAGTTGATATTTGTTTTCCTAATATTTCATTGACCGTAAACAGATGTCTTAAATAGGCTTTTGTATAATCTAAATCGGCAAAGCAATAGCCAGCAGGATCAATGGGAGAAAAATCATTTTCCCACTTTTTATTCTTAATATTTATTGTGCCTTCAGCTGTAAATAACATACCGTTTCTAGCGTTACGACTGGGTAGAACACAGTCAAACATATCGACTCCGAGAGCAATGTTTTCTAAAAGATTGATAGGGGTTCCCACTCCCATCAAATAGCGAGGTTTTTCTTCGGGTAATACCGCACAGACTTCATCAGTCATGGCGTACATTTCCTCTGCGGGCTCTCCTACCGAAAGTCCTCCTATTGCATTTGCAGGAGCTTCCATAGAAGCGATAAAATTAGCGGATTCTTTTCTTAAGTCTTTATACACACTTCCTTGTACTATGGGAAATAAAGTCTGCTCATAATTGTAAAGTTGAGGCAGTGATTTATCAGCTTCAACACATCTTTTAA
>CAZOWC010000121.1:0-3808 GCA_964583375.1 uncultured Flavobacteriaceae bacterium | reverse complement strand
GATTTGGATAATTTTTTTACCGATATACATAAATACCTTCGTTTTTTAGAGGAGGCTGTAATTGATACCTTAAAAGAATATGGGCTAAACGGCTCCAGGAGTCAAGGTGAAACAGGAGTGTGGCTAGATGTAGGAACACCCTTTGCGAAAAAAATATGTGCTATGGGAGTTCGAGCGAGTCGTTGGGTAACTATGCACGGGTTGGCTTTTAATATCAATACAGACTTGAGTTATTTTGACCATATAGTACCCTGTGGAATTCAAGGAAAAGGAGTTACCTCTTTATCAAAAGAATTAGGGAGAGAAATTAGTCTAGAGCAAGTTAAAGAAAAATTAAAAATGCATCTGTGTCGTTTATTTGAAGCAGACTGGACTGAGGATTAATTCATTTCGTAGATAATGAATCCATCACTTTCAGACTTTACTACCATTTCTAAAGCACCGTCTGTATCGGCATTACTTAAATCTGGAGTTGCAGTTCCGTAAACGGGGAAACCACCTACCAAACTACCGTTGCTCAAATAAGCATAAACTTTATGAGTATCTATTTCAGTAAAGACGACATAAATGGTGTTTTTGATGTAGTGAATCTTAGGACTAGTATAGCGACCAAAAGGAAGTGTCACAGGAATTCCTTTAATAATAAGATTATTGCCATCTAAACTGACGAAAGATTTAGTGCTCATATCGATTTGATGCTCTTTACCTAGGGCTAAAGTGCTTCTTAGAATATTTCCCTTTGAATCTATTTGATACATATCTCCAGTATCAGTTGTGCCAGCAAAAGTATTGCGGTACTCAAATATTGGATTGTTTGAGGTTTTGACAGCTTGTTTTAACTTGATTCTGTCAGTGCCTTGGCGGTTGAGGATTCTAACGCTTCCTGCTTTTGATTGCAGTACTATGTAATCCCTTGAACCAAATCGGATGTGTTTAGGTGGATGCATTAAGTCATCTTTAAGCGTTTTCAATCGAAAGCCACTTATTTTTTTACCTCGATTATCAATCATTCGAATCTTTTTACCGTCGACAATCAAAAAGCGGTAATTTCTGTTTAGATCGTAATCAAATACTGACAAATGTTTTGGGCTTTCTCCAGTCAACTTCATATCAAAAGGAGGAACAACTTTTCCGTTTCGGTCTAAAATTTGAAAACGGTCGGCAGTTCTAAATGCCATTTGAAGGCGTCTGTTTTTATAAAGATCTACTTGTTCAATGAAACCAATGATTTGTCCAGAAAGTTGCTTTTTCCAGTATAATTTCCCCGTATTTGAAAACAAATAAAGAACGTTATTTTGATCTTGGACAACCACATCCATAGTCTTATTTCTGTGATTTTTTATCCACTGAGGTGCTCTAGAAGCTGGTGCATCAAGGGAAAAGCTGTATTGACTAACTACACTATTTTTTTGGGGGGCAAGATTCTTTTTTTGAGCAGTCAAACGAGTTTGAATAAAATTACTTTCAGATACTCCTTGAAGGACAACTAATGGAAAGTCATTTAGCTTGATTTTTTTCCAATCAGCTCTTCGCTTGGCTGAAACTGCTGCCCACTTTTTTGTAAGGTTGGAGGTTTTTCCTAACCAAAGAAAGGTACTGTTGTCAGCGAGATCCTCTCGAAGAGTTTTAAAATCCAAATCATTAAATAATGTTTTGTTGTCTAGGTAATTTCCTATCACTTGCTTGAGTCTGGCCTCAGAATTTGAATACAGAAGGAAATCGTCTAGTTGTACACTCCATTTAGCGTTGGTATATGATCCAATTGCATTTAAAAGAACATTCAGATCTTCTGGGAATTCATGTCTAAAGATAGTTTCTCCACGATAACTTCCTTGAGGGTCATTAGATGAAAATAATTTTGGATGAATTGCTTCTATATTGTTGAGGTGGAAGAGCACTGTTTGGCTTTCCTCTAATTGGATCCACCCAATTTCATCTACTGCGCTTAACAAATCAAAGTTGATTTGGTTCAATGGAATATTGAGGTGACGGCTGTACTTTTTAAACTGGTCTTCCAATGTTTTATAGTCTGCAATTGAAAGTCCCAAATACCCATCGAAATTTTGAGGAACTACTTGCGGACTCAAAAGGCGCTGTGCATCTTGCCCTTTTAAAAGGGCGATTTTATCAGGAATGGAATCCTTTATAAAACTCACTCCATCTAGTGTAAAAGGTTCTTTTTTGGTGTTAAAATCAAAAGAGTACCAACTGGATCCTAAAAACGGGAATAGCGGTGTGTCGGGGAATAGTTCCGCTAATGCTTGGTCAAACCCTCTACGAATAAAAAGGTTTGAAGCTGCATTATCATCACTTATTTTTGCCAAATCGTAAAGTATACCCTCTTGTATTCCAAGGCGGTTATTTTGAATATTTCTTATGCTGTTTTCCAATATGAGTCTGGAGCTACTACTTATTGAAATTCCTTTGATTAAAGTGTGGTAGATTTTTTTACTATTTACCTCGGAAATTACGACTTTTACTTTGTCGTATTCAAAGGTTTCACCCTCTGGTAGTTTGATGCTGTCTTCAGCTTGTACAGTATATAAAAAACTAACGCCCATACCGGATTTACCTTCTGGCGTAAAACAGAGAAGTGCTTTTGATGGAAATTGGGCTGGCAATAGACTCAGGGCTTCGGAGTAAAGTGTTGATTCAAGTGCCAAAATTTGAGTTAAAAATTCAGCACTTGTCAGCGCACTATTTAACATGTTTTGGTCGTTAAGTTGGATAATAGCCAAGGTATTCTGAGGGATACAACTCAATAAATCTGGGGCTTTTTTTTCAGCAGTATTGCAAGAAAAAAACAAGGCAACAAAGGCTAGTTTAAATACAAATCTCATTAGTTTCAAAATTAAAAAACTCTAGATTGCTTTTTGATTTTTTTCATAAATGTTATCAACCATCCCTACATAGATTTGATCTTAAAAATTCAATTTGAGTTGCTTAGGGAGTAATTGAAATGAAGTTCTGTGATGATCTGAAATCCCGAACTTTTGAATCCTCTCTCGATGGCCTGAGGTTGGATATCCTTTATTTTTTTTCCATTGGTACTGCGGATGATCTAAATCCAATTTCTTCATAAAGTCATCCCTGTAGGTTTTTGCTAAAACTGAAGCCGCTGCAATATTTAAATATTTCCCATCACCTTTGATCACACATTCATGAGGAATATTCTCGTAAGTTTTAAACCGATTTCCATCCACTGCTATAAAGCCAGGTTTAAGCTTGAGTTTGTCCAGAGCAAGATGCATTGCCTTGATGGAGGCATTTAGAATATTGATTTCATCTATCTCATCCTGAAAAATGTGGGCAACCGCAAAGCACAATGCTTGAGTCTCAATCATCGGTCGTAAAGCATAACGTTGACTGTCGGTTAGTTTTTTAGAATCGTTCAGATAAGGGAGTTCAAAAGATTCAGGAAGGATTACTGCTGCAGCTGTAACGGGGCCTGCCAGGCAGCCGCGACCTGCTTCGTCTGTACCAGCTTCAAGTAATTCGGAAAGTTGTCTCTGTAGTCTTTTCAAACGATCTGATTTAAGTTTGGCTTCATGTAGAACAAATTACTCACATTTATCATAACTTCGCAAACAAATAATTTAGGCATGCGCATTGGCCTTTCGCTTAGCTTTTTTTTAATTACTGTGTTGGTTTACAGCCAAGATTTAGCTGTAGAGTTTCAAGACAGTTTACCTGCTGCAACGAGTTTGGGAATCGCAGTCCAAGATTCTCTCATTACTCTGGCTCCACCTGCTGAAAAAAAAACAGATTCTCTTATCCTTTCTGATAAGCAAAAACAAAAAGAAAAAGA
>CAZOWC010000120.1:0-3841 GCA_964583375.1 uncultured Flavobacteriaceae bacterium | reverse complement strand
GATTAATAGGCATTAACCATATAATTTTTATACCCATTTTTTTTAGTACTGGTAAATCCTCCGCAAAGGCATTAAAGCTTCCTTCGTTAGAATATTGACGAATGTTGGCTTCATAAAGTACGGCCTTGGAGACAAGCTTATCACTGATCGGTTGATAAGGAGTGACTTTAGGTGTGGGGTTGACTTCTGGCTTTCTTGCTTCTTCTGGCTGCTCTTGGCATGACCAGATAATATGGCTTAAGATTAAAATACGAATAAGTTTCATAAGCTTAATTTAAAGATTAAAGTTGTTTCTGCAGCTACCTCAAAACTGATAGGCAGACTGAATGATTTTTCCGAGATGACGTATGATACCTGAGTATTCCCTTCGATTCCCTCTCCATAGCGACTCAGTTCAAGATTTTGGTTTTCCAAATTGTTATTCATCACTACCATGACACGTTTTTCTTCGGGATATCTAAAATAAACATAAACATCTTCATAAGGAATATAATGTAGGGATTTTCCAAAGTGAAAAGCTTGATTGGTTGTTCTCGATTGGATCAATTTTGTTGATATCTCCTCCGTGACGTCCGTCTTTATCATTTCTGTTGGACTGTTCCATCACGAAGGGGTATGCATCATTGGATGGATATCCATTTGTAAAGCAGTCTGGCATAAGGAGATAAATCACATCAGCTGCACTTAAGCTGTCTAGGTTTGTACGTTGCTCAAGTGTTTTAATTTCGTATTGAATACTCGATCGAGCTTTCCCCTTTTTTAAAAGATTAATTTCTACAATTCCATAGGGAGGCTCTATTCTTTAAACTTGTGCTTGGGTAAAAAGCAAAAAAAAAGAGTAGTAAAAAAGAGATAAATTCTTTCATTTTTTAAGAGGCAATAGCATTTCCATTAAAATATACAATCAGATCTGGATTGCCATGAGTGACCCTTACATTTTCTTTGCTAACTCCTACTTTGATCACAGTTCCTCTAAAGTTTAGTTTAAAAGAGAACGCATTCCAAGCTTCGGGAAGTTTGGGATTGATGTGTAATTGGTCATCGATCACAGCAAGTCCTCCAAAACCTTCTACTATACTCATCCAAGTTCCTGCCATACTTGTAATATGCAATCCTTCTTCCACCTCCATATTATAATCATCCAAATCCAGACGCGAAGTTTGCAAATAAAGCTCATAGGCTTTTTGCATTTTGTCTAAACGAGCAGCTAAGATAGAGTGAATACAGGGTGAAAGAGAAGATTCGTGTACGGTTAGTGGTTCGTAAAAATCAAAATGTCGCTCTAGTGTTTGCTTATCAAAATGAGACTCAAAAAGGTAAAATCCTTGTAATACATCTGCTTGTTTGATGTAAGGAGATCTCAAGATTCGATCCCAAGACCAGTGCTGGTTAATAGGTCGCTCATCAGGAGGGAGTGTATTTGCTGGTTGAAGTTCTTTATCTAAAAAACCGTCTTGTTGAAGGAAAATATCTTGCATGGGGTGTTTTGGAAAGTACATTTGGCTCGCTATGCTTTTCCAAAGTACTGCTTCATCAGCTTTCCAAGCTAATTTTTTAACAAGTTCACTCCAGCGTTGTGGATGCTCATCAGCTATTTTTTCCTGTTGTTCAGCAGCGTAGTTTAAGCACCATTGGGCAATATAGTTGGTGTACCAATTATTATTGACATTATTTTCGTATTCGTTTGGACCGGTTACTCCGAGGATTACGTAAGCATTTCGAAAATCAGAATAATTGACTCGCTGTGCCCAAAAACGAGCGATTGCAATTAATACTTCTATACCCATTTCGGCTATGTAAGTTTGGTCTCCCGTATAGCGCTCATAATTGAATATAGCGAAGGCAATGGCTCCATTTCTATGAATTTCCTCAAAGGTAATTTCCCATTCGTTATGGCATTCTTCACCATTCATGGTAACCATTGGGTAGAGAGCTGCCCCTTCATTAAACCCTAGTTTCTGGGCATTTTTAATTGCTTTATCCAGTTGATCATAACGGTACTTTAACAAGTTTCTACCTACATCATGATTTTTAGTCGCCATATAAAAGGGAAGGCAATAAGCTTCTGTATCCCAATAAGTACTTCCTCCGTATTTTTCTCCTGTAAAACCTTTAGGACCAATATTGAGTTTAGGGTCTTTTCCATTATAGGTTTGGTTCAGTTGAAAAATATTAAATCGTATGGCTTGCTGAGCAGCAATATCACCTTGAATTTCAATATCTGAAAGCTCCCAAATTGCAGCCCATGCTTTATGCTGGGCTTGCATCAATTGAGCTACTCCTTTTTTAAGTGCTTCTTTTACCAGTTTTTTTGCTTTGCTCTTAAAGGTTAATGGCGAATGATTCAATCCATTGATATAGCCACCAAATTTGAGAACAGTACATTGTTTCCCCTCTTCAAGGAATTGATGTTTTGACTGACTCAAGCGCCCGTCTTCAGTTAATTGATCAAAATCTGAAATCAATTTTCCTTGGGGATTAATTAAATGGGTTTGCGCATAGGTCGCAACATCAAATTTCGTCTTATAAGTTTGTGACTCAAGAAGCATTAGTCCGTCGGTATAAGTTGCCGAAAGATGGTCCCAAAATGGATCATCCCAATTGGAATCTTGATTTGTAATTTTTCCTTCGATATAAGATTCAATAGCCAAATCACATGAGCCCTGAACTGCTTTGACTTGATACTGTATTACTCCTAAAGCCCCCTCATCCATTGACAAAAAACGCTTTGCGATGACTTCTATTTTACAATCTGGATTGATCTCTGCCTGAAAGGAACGTGTATATATACCTGTTTTCATATCCAATTCCCTTCGGAAGTTGGACACAGAACTGCACTGATTTAGATCGAGAATAACTCCATTTATAACAAAATTGATTCCAATCCAATTAGGAGCGTTTAATACCTTGGCAAAATATTCTGGATAACCATTTTTCCACCAACCCACTTTAGTTTTATCGGGATAATAAACGCCCCCAACATAACTTCCTTGAAAGCTTTCTCCCGAATAGGATTCTTCAAAATTTGCTCGCTGGCCCATCTCACCATTACCTAAACTAAAAATACTCTCTGAAGACTTTACTTGACCTGGTTCGAAATCTTCTTCGATGATTTTCCAAGGGTGTATTTTAAGATAACTTGATTTCATGCTGTATGCTTTAAAACTAAAATAAGGTTTGCATGACAATTTCGTCCAAGGCTTCAAAATTAGGATAGCAATAATCCATATTTTTAAACAGCTTTGAATCTCCAAGTGCGACAGCTGTCATTCCTCCCGCTTTAGCAGCATCAATACCTGCTTGAGAATCTTCAAAAACAACACAAGCTTCAGCAGCTACTCCAAGTGCATTACTTCCTTTTAAAAACACCTCAGGATTAGGCTTGCCGTGTTGGACTGAATTACCGTCTACAATGACCTCAAAAAAAGAAGTTATCTGAAGTTTTTGGAGTATGATCAATGCATTTTTACTTGCTGAACCCAAACCAATCTTTACTTTATTTACCTTGAGAAAATTCAACGCAGCCTGGACTCCAGGGAGTATATCATCTGATGTAAATTCTTGAATTAGTTGTAAATAATCTTTATTTTTTTGATGCAGATATGACTCAAAAGTAGTTTCATCCAAACTTGTACCAGCCATTTCTAATATTCGGCTTAGGGAATCAGGACGACTAACTCCTTTTAGCTGCTCATTGTCTTGTAATGTCAATTCGTATCCACATTGGATAGCGATTTTTTTCCACGCTAAGAAATGATATTTTGCCGTATCTACTATGACTCCATCAAGATCAAATAAAGCGCAGCGATGTTTTTTTAGTCTATTCATTTTTTATTCCTCA
>CAZOWC010000119.1:0-3868 GCA_964583375.1 uncultured Flavobacteriaceae bacterium | reverse complement strand
CGATCTAGTTCAACCTTCAAAAGATGTTTGTAATCCTGCCGGTGAATGGAACCATATTGTGCTCAAAATTGATCACAATAAAAATCAAGGAAGTGTAAAATTAAACGGTGCCAAGATTGTTGAATTTCCTCTTAGTGGACCAAAATGGGACGAATTAGTTTCCAATTCAAAATTTAACGACGATTGCAATTTCAAACGCTTTGGAAAATTCAAGTCTGGAAAAATAGGTTTACAAGATCACGGTAATAAAGTTTCATTTAGAAATATTAAAATTCGAAAACTATAATTAAATCATCGTATGATTAGATCCATGACGGGTTACGGTAAAAAAGAAACCCAATGGGAGGATAAACGCATCAGCATAGAGATACGGGCTTTAAACAGTAAAAACGCAGATATAAACTTGCGAACACCCTCTTATTTAAGAGAAATAGATCCTGAAATTCGCAAACGCCTCGCAAGTAAAATGTATCGTGGGAAAATAGATTTAACTATGTATGTAGAATACAATGGCCAAAACGCACCTACAAAAATCAATACACAGATTGTAAATGCCTATATGGAACAACTAAAAGCCTTGGGAGATAGTACCTCTAGTGAGCGTCTTGCCTTAGCCATGCGCTTACCTGATACTCTTAGTTCTGATCGCGATTCTCTTGAAGAAACTGAAAAAAAGATCGTTTTTAATCTTTTGGATACCGTCATTCAAGATATTAATGGTTACCGAACAGATGAGGGTACTCAACTTAAAAAAGATTTTATCCTTAGAATTAACTTAATAGAAGATCATCTAAATGCTATAAAGAAAATTGACCCTGAGCGGAATCAAAAAATTGAGCTCAAATTAAAAGAAGCACTTGCTGATTTAAAAATTGAGATTGATAACAATCGATTCGAACAAGAGCTGATTTTTTATCTTGAGAAATTTGATATTACCGAGGAAAAAGTTCGATTGAAAAATCACTTGAACTACTTCAAAAAAATCATGAAGAGTAAAGAACCCGTTGGTAAAAAATTAGGCTTTATTGCTCAAGAAATTGGTCGGGAAATAAATACGATTGGTTCAAAAGCAAATCACTCTGAACTTCAAAAAATAGTAGTGCAGATGAAAGATGAGCTGGAAAAAATTAAAGAACAATTGTTAAATGTATTGTAGTTGAAAACTGGAAAACTCATTGTGTTTTCAGCACCTTCTGGCAGTGGTAAGACGACACTTGTTCATTTCCTACTATCTCAAGCACTCCCTTTAGGATTTTCTATTTCCGCAACTTCAAGAACTCCTCGATCTAATGAGCAAAATGGAATAGACTATAACTTTATGTCTCCTGAACAATTTCAAGCTAAAATAAAAGCTGATGAATTTTTAGAATATGAAGAGGTCTATGAAAAACTATTTTATGGAACGCTAAATTCTGAAGTAGAGCGGCTCTGGAAACAAGAAAAACACATTCTTTTTGATATAGATGTCAAAGGGGGCATGACCATCAAACAAAAATTTCCTTCAAAAACACTTGCCGTTTTTGTTCAGCCTCCATCGATAGATGTCCTAGAAGAACGCCTTCGCTCTAGGGGAACGGATAGCGAAGAAAAAGTTCAAGAACGGGTAAAAAAAGCAGCTTTAGAAATGGCGTTTGCCTCTAAATTTGACTATATCCTAATCAACGACGACTTGGAAACTGCTAAAAAAGAGGCCTTGCTAATTATAAGTGATTTTATAAAATCCTAGAGGATTCCCTACCTTTATACTGTGAAAAAAGTTGGTCTGTATTTTGGCACCTTCAATCCGGTTCATAACGGACACGTCGCCTTGGGGAACTACTTTTTGCAACACACTGGTTTAGATGAAGTTCGATTTATAGTTAGCCCTCAAAACCCTTTTAAAAAAGAGTTAGAACTTGAAGCAGCACCCCACCGATTAGAAATGGTTCGCCTGGCTTTACATGAATTCCCAAATTTGACGCTTTCTGAAGTGGAGTTTTCATTTCCTCAACCAAGTTATACGATTACTACTTTAGCATATCTTTGTGAAAAAGAACCAGAAGTGCGCTTTGTGCTTTTAATGGGAGCGGATAACTTGGCCTTTTTCGACCGGTGGATAGAGCATCAAAAAATCTTGTCTCTTGTAGATCTTTATGTATATCCAAGGGAACATAAAAATGAAATTCCAACACCTTATTTAGATCACCCCAAAATCCATTTTGTTAATGCCCCTAAACTGGATTATACTGCTACTAGTATCAGAAAAATCCTACGTCAAGGTAAGGATGTAAAATCCCTCCTGCCATTATCAATAGTAGATTATATAGAGAACAATACGCTTTACCAGTAGCTGTTATACTTTGAGTTTTTATTCTAATCAAAACTTAAATTTTATGCTAAAAATAAATAGAAAATGGGCTATAGGTGGTGATCTTTTTATAGGATTAGGTGCAGGATTTTTTTTATTAACACTTCATACATTGTATTTTGTAGGAAGTATCTTTCTTGGACTGCTTATCGGTTCTATGGAACAAAAAAAGAAGAAGCTAAAGATTCCTAAAACAACTACAATAGAATTCGCTCCAATTGTTTTGTCAACGCCTCTCTACTCCAATGATCAATATCAGGGAAACGATTTTTTAGTGAACCTTTTCCTTTAATTGCTTTTTCAACAAAACGTTGAATTTTATCCAGTTGATCTGCTTCAAACATGGCTGCAGCTGTACCACTTTTTAAAAATCTTCCAGCTTCAGAATTGGGGACTCCGATGGATAAAATAGGGATTTCTGTTGCAATATATTCCAATAGTTTTCCTGAAATCATGTCCTTTTGAGCACCAATAAAAATAAAATTCAACAACAAATCCGCACTTTTCATTAATTGGATGGCCTCTTTATGAGGTAGATATCCGTAATGTTTTAGTTGAATATCTGGCAATTCCTTTTTAAATGCAGTAAGAATTTCTCCATGAATTTGACCTGCTAATGACAGGCAAATGGAATGACTACTTTGGAGTTGTTTAAGAACCTGAATAAGCGTTTGATAATTTTGATTTTCGGTCAACAAACCCGTATAAACCACATGAAATTCAGATAGCTGATCTGTATTAACAGACTTTATCAAGTCTTGATCATACCCATTGGGTATGGCATAATATTCTTGATGGGGTGCAATCTTTTTAAGGTATTCGTGAAAATTTCCTGCTACTGTAGTCAGAACAGCATCAGCGTTTTTGAGGACAGCTTTCTCCTGGCTTTGATCTCTACTTACCGCCCAAAGCGTTCTATATAGTTGCTTATTATAAAAAAGTGTTACCCAAGGATCTCTAAAATCAACAATCCATTTTAGCCCAAATTTATTTTTCAGTTGAGAACCTACCCAATGGGTTGAATGGGGAGGACCCGTAGTTACTATTCTTTGAATTCCTTCTTTTTGGATTAGATCCTCTGCCGCTTTTAGCGCATAAGGGCGCCATCCTTTTCGAGCATCAGGAATAAAAAAGTTTCCCCTAATAAAAGCCGCAAACTTCCCAAAAAGACTTTTTGTTTGGATTGCACCTTGTGGTATACCTGCCGTCTCAGAAGCTGTATTCATTCTAGAATACCAACGTAAAGGCTCTCGAGTTTGGGTTCGAATAGTCGGAATGGAGGCTACTTCTTTCAGTAAACTTTTATCTACTACAGGGTAGGCTGCAACATTTTCATCTACTGTAAGTATATAGGGCTTCCATCCTAAGGATTTTAGATACTTCGCAAAGTACATCCATCGCTGTACCCCAGAACCTCCAGAGGGAGGCCAGTAGTAAGAAATAATTAAAAGTTTTTTTTGCTCAGCTTTCACCTTACTTTTTTGCCTTCCATAAAGGTACGGAAGAACAGGCTTCTCCGTA
>CAZOWC010000118.1:0-3872 GCA_964583375.1 uncultured Flavobacteriaceae bacterium | reverse complement strand
AACGGATCATGATGAAATTATTGAATTAGAAGACGTTACAATTGAAGAAGAAGAAATGATCAATATTCCTTTTGCAGTTATTAAAGATTTACCTGTTTCTCCGGGTTGTGAAAATGTAGATAAAAACCAATTGAGAAATTGTTTTCAAGAGTAAATGAACAGGCAGATTATAAGGAACTTTCTATATCCGAGATTGCCCAAGAAATGGGTTTCCAAGGGCGTGTTTTTTGTAAATTTTATTATCTCTGAACAAGGAAATATCACCAATGTAAGAATGCGAGGACCAGATAAAAACCTTTAAGGTAAAGCTAAAAGAATAATATCCTAATTGCCTACAATGATTCCCGGATAGCAAGGGGTGGGGATAGACCTGCAAAGCACCCTTTAGCATTCCTATAGTCTTCAGACTGCAGTAAATGATTAGATTTTCCTTGAAGTTTTATAGTTTTTTAATAAAAGCAAAATAGATTGGACGTTGGCTATTTCTCAATTATCTTTGCCAAATGAAGATGCCGAGAGATGAGCCAAAATAAAATGACCTTGCTTTCAAATACAGGCTTGAGCTTAACCGATTTTTCTGAAATAACTAAGTTTAGGCTATCCGTTACTGTTGTTATTTCATCCATTGCTGGTTATTTTTTAGCAGTTGATAAAGTTCACTATCCAACACTATTATTACTAGTAATCGGGGGCTATGCTATGGTTGGAGCTTCAAACGTTTTTAATCAGGTTTTCGAAAAGGATCTGGATGGACTCATGGAACGTACAATGAACAGACCTTTGCCAAGAGAGCGTATCCACCCCAATACAGCACTCTTAATCGGTGTAGTCTTAACGCTTATTGGAATTGCTGCACTTTACATCATCAACATCAAAACGGCTTTTTTTGCAAGTATATCAATTTTCTTGTATGCTTGTTTGTATACTCCCCTAAAGCAAAAGACCTCTTTATCTGTATTTGTTGGAGCTTTTCCAGGTGCTATCCCTTTTATGCTGGGTTGGGTGGCAGCAACTAACGAATTTGGTATTGAACCAGGGGTATTGTTTATGGTACAATTTTTTTGGCAATTCCCTCATTTTTGGGCAATCGGTTGGGTAATGCACGATCAATATGAAAATGCAGGATTTAAAATGCTACCCTCAGGAAAGCCAGATCAAATTACAGCTTTTCAGATTGTTTTTTACACTTTCTGGACCGTATTGATTTCTTTAATACCTGCTTTTCAATACACAGGAAAACTTTACTTAACACTTTCAGCAGCCTGCTTGGTAGGATTTTTAGGAGTGTTTTTTCTCTACGCTGGAATACAACTTATGTATCTAAAAACGGATAAGGCAGCGCGATTTTTAATTCGAGCAAGTATTATCTACATTACTGGAATACAATTGGTATACGTTCTCGATAAATTTATATTACAATGAATACAAACGATTCTTTACAAGTAAAAAGTAACCGAGCCAAAAAAATGATGCTTTGGTTTGGTATGATCAGTATGAGTATGACTTTTGCTGGTCTTACCAGCGCTTATGTGGTAAGTAGTTCACGCTCCGATTGGATAGAACAAATTAACCTTCCTTTTGCCTTTACCATCAGTACGATACTCTTAATTTTAAGTAGTGGAACGTTTTACTTGGCTTTAAAGAGTGTCAAAACCGCCTTAATAAAAAGAGCTCAATCATTGCTTTTAGTCACATTGGGATTGGCCCTGGCATTTATTTATTTCCAGTTTCAAGGATTTGGTGAATTCATTGAACAAGGGTATTATTTTACAGGAGCAGAAAGTTCAATAACCACTTCCTATTTGTATGTTCTTATTTTACTCCACCTAGCCCATCTAACAGGGGGTATCATCGTAGTTTTGTATGTATTATATAAAACTTTTAGAGGCAAGTATTTAAAAGGAAATACCTTGGGTTTTGAAATGGCAGTCACTTTTTGGCATTTTCTGGATATTCTATGGCTATATTTATTTTTATTCGTTTCATTCTACGGTTAAAAATTAATAAATTTGTAATGAATTTAATACGATAATATGGAAGTAACAGCCAACTCAGCTGCTGAAAATGAAGAAGTATGGGGGGGAGGAAACAGACCTCTTAATGCCAGCTATGGAAAAATAATGATGTGGTTCTTCATCGTATCTGATGCCCTGACATTTACAGGATTTTTGGTCTCTTATGGTTTTTCAAGATTTAAAAACATCAATTCGTGGCCAATAGCCGACGAGGTTTTTACCCACTTTCCTTTTCTTCACGGTATAGACGCACCGATGTACTATGTGGCCTTGATGACCTTTATATTAATTTTTTCCTCTGTAACTATGGTACTAGCAGTTGATGCGGGACATCATATGAAAAAACATAAGGTTACCTTTTATATGCTGTTGACCATTATTGGTGGAGCAATTTTTGTCGGCTCACAAGCATGGGAATGGAAAAACTTTATCAAAGGAGAATACGGCGCCCTAGAAACTCGTGGTGGTCAAATACTTCAATTTGTTGATACCTCCTCAGGAAAACGCGCTGCCATTCAAGAATTTGCAATTGGAATAGAAACAGACCGTTCAACTCATCAATCCAATAATGGAATTTGGTACAGCTCAGAAAAAGCTTTACCCACAGTTACTTTAGAAGAGGTGAAAAAAGGATTTATAGCTGATGAAAATCTCGTTATTCGTACGCAGCAATTAAATGAAAAAGGTAAAAAAACTGTACTCAGTAGAGCGGCCTCTATGGGAAAACTCAACGAAGCTATCGGTGTTGTTGAAGGAGCGAACCTAATCCATAATGAATACGGTAACAGGCTTTTTGCTGACTTCTTCTTCTTTATCACAGGTTTTCACGGATTCCACGTATTTTCAGGTGTGGTGATTAACATCATCATCTTTTTTAATGTCATCTTAGGAACTTATGAACGAAGAGGACATTATGAAATGGTTGAAAAAGTTGGACTATACTGGCACTTTGTCGATTTGGTATGGGTATTTGTATTCACCTTTTTCTATTTAGTATAAACCAATTAAACTTTAAAAAATGGCTGCAGAAGGACATAAGCTTGCGATTTTCAGAGGACTTTTAAAGTTCAAATCCAATCAACAAAAAATTTGGGGGGTATTGATTTTTCTCTCTATAGTGACCACTATTGAGGTTGCATTAGGAATCATCAAGCCAGAAATTTTAATGGTACCTTTTCTAAGAATGAAAATCCTGAATTGGATTTTTATCATATTAACCATAGTGAAGGCCTATTATATTGCTTGGGATTTTATGCACATACGCGACGAAACTAGTGGTTTAAAAAACTCAATTGTACTTCCACTACTCATATTAATTCCTTATTTGGCATTTATTTTAATCATAGAGGCGGATTATATTTTTGATGTTATGGATACAGGCTTTATGTCTTGGAACTTCTAATCTTCATAATTAAAAAATAGAAGCGGTGTTATGCCGCTTTTTTATATTGTATGAGCATAAATGATACACTTAATCAGTGTATCTTGGTCATTAAAGACGAAAATCGTAAGTCAATTTTTGAAAGAGAAGATATTAGTAGTTACTTCATTTTCAGTAAACCACGAAATTTCAAAAAGATGAAAAAGAATGATTTAAATAAAAAGATTGTTTTGGGAATTCTATTCTTATTTCCCCTTGTCGTCTATCTCTTTTTTGCTTCTGGAAAAAACAACTTTGCTAAACTTCCTGTTCTTACGGCTGGAGTAACTGAAATTAGTGATTTAGACTCCACAAATTCGATACAGTTTAAAGATAAAATTACCATCTTAGGGTATTGGGGAGGAAGCTTAGAAGAAAAACAAGCTGAGGCTTTAAATCTCAACGAGAAAATTTACAAACGTTTTTATGAATTTGAA
>CAZOWC010000117.1:0-3878 GCA_964583375.1 uncultured Flavobacteriaceae bacterium | reverse complement strand
GATTGGGAGTATACTGTTCTAAGATGGACATTACCCGGCTACTCATATCACCGTAGAGGGTGTAGTTGGAAGAAAAAACCTTTACTCCTTTTTGCTTAAAAAAATAGCGGTATTGAAACGCTGGAGCTCCCATGGGGATACCCAAGGCCTTGGCTTCATTGCTTCGCGCAATGACACACCCATCGTTATTTGAAAGAATAACCACAGCTTTGCCTTCCCATTGGGGTTGAAAAACCCGCTCACAAGAAGCGTAAAAATTGTTACAATCGACCAGTGCAAACATTGGGTAAAAAGGTATTAAAATGTTCCCTAAGTTTGAACAAGAGTTTGGCTTATTTTTCTCTGACTTGTATCTGAGGGAGTTCTTCGAATCACGCCCTGAGTTTTAAAGCAGTAAAAAGAGTAAGTCCACCTTTGAAAGAGTGGATTTAGAACTGTATTTATTTATTAAAAATGTAGTTTTATAGGATTCGTTGTATTTTTTAAGAAATAGAGAAACACTTCAATCAAAAGTTGTAATTTTGTTATTGGATTTTAGTAGCGCTTTTTTGCATGGATAATTATTCGTTTTTAAATGCTGCTCATGCGGCTCATTTTGCAGCACTTTATGATCAGTATTTACAACAACCTGACAATGTAGAGCCCAGTTGGAGGGCTTTTTTTCAAGGCTTTGATTTTGGTTTAGAAAGCAATGGTTCAACGACAACCGAAACCGTTGAGGTACCCGAGCAATTACAAAAAGAGTTTAGGGTGGTAAAACTGATTGATGGCTACCGCAGCCGTGGACATTTATTTACTAAAACAAATCCTGTTAGAGAGCGAAGAAAGCACAGCCCAACACTCGAAATTGAAAACTTTGGACTTTCAGAGTCTGATTTGTCAACTGTTTTTAACGCAGGGGAGATTATGGCCATAGGGCCAAGTAAGTTGCAGACCATCATCTACCATTTACAGCGCATCTATTGTGACTCTATTGGAATAGAGTATATGTACATCCGAAACCCGGAAAAGGTCAATTGGATTCAACAACGGTTGAACTTGAACGACAACCACCCTCAGTTTTCAGAGGAGCAGAAAAAACACATTCTAAAAAAATTAAATGAAGCGGTAAGTTTCGAAAACTTTTTACATACCAAATACGTTGGCCAAAAGCGCTTTTCTTTAGAGGGAGGAGAATCCTTAATACCCGCTTTAGATGCAGTAGTGGAAGCCGCAGCAAATCAAGGAATAGAGGAGTTTGTAATGGGAATGGCACACCGGGGTCGACTAAACACCTTAACCAATATTTTTGGAAAATCGACAAAAGATATATTCAGTGAATTTGACGGTAAGGATTACGAAGAAGTCATTTTTGACGGGGATGTTAAATACCATTTAGGCTGGACTTCTCAACGAATTACGGATAGCGGTAAAAAAATAAACATGAATATAGCTCCTAACCCCTCGCATTTGGAGACGGTCGGAGCTGTTGTGGAAGGAATTGCACGAGCAAAGCTGGAAAATAAATTTGAAGGAAATACCAATAAAGTTTTACCGATAATCGTGCATGGAGATGCCGCCATTGCAGGTCAAGGATTGCCCTATGAGATTGTCCAGATGGCTAAGCTCAAAGGCTATGGAACAGGAGGAACCATTCATATTGTTGTTAACAATCAGATCGGGTTTACAACCAACTACATAGATGCGCGATCAAGTACCTATTGCACGGATGTGGCCAAGGTAACCCTTTCACCTGTATTGCATATCAATGCAGATGATGTGGAAGCTGTTGTTCACGCCACACTATTTGCCTTAGATTTTCGCATGCGTTTTGGTCAAGATGTCTTTATCGATTTGTTAGGATATCGAAAGTACGGCCATAACGAGGGAGACGAACCGAGATTTACTCAACCAGAACTTTACAAGTCAATTTCTAGCCACCCTAACCCAAGGGACATATACGCTTCGACTTTGTTGGAAAGTGGGCATATACAAGACGGGTATGTCAAGGAACTGGAAAAACAATATAAAAGTATATTAGAAGACGATCTACAAGATTCAAGAAAAATAGAAACTACGGTCATTACCCCTTTTATGGAAGACGAATGGAAAACATTCAAAAGGGTGGAAGAGACTGAAATGATGAAGCCGGTTTCAACAGCTGTCGCTAAAAAAGATCTTGATCAGGTTGCAGAAGCGATAAGCAAACTGCCTGGAGATCAAAAGTTTCTTCGAAAAATTGAGCGTCTAGTTGCTGATCGCAAAGCCATGTATTTCGAAAAGGGCAGCCTCGATTGGGCAATGGGTGAGCTGCTAGCTTACGGGACTTTACTCCAAGAGGGCTTTAATGTGCGTATGTCTGGGCAAGACGTTGAGCGGGGAACTTTTTCCCACCGTCATGCGGTGATCAAAACAGAGAGTGCAGAGGAAGAAGTGATCTTACTCAATCAGATTGATCCAAACAAGCAGGGCCGTTTTCATATTTACAATTCTCTACTTTCCGAATATGGAGTTCTAGGCTTTGATTACGGTTACGCCATGGCGAGTCCAAATACACTTACCCTATGGGAAGCACAATTTGGAGATTTTTCTAACGGAGCACAAATCATGTTGGATCAGTATATTTCTTCTGCTGAAGACAAATGGAAATTGCAAAATGGAATTGTTTTGTTGCTCCCCCATGGTTATGAAGGCCAGGGAGCTGAGCATTCTTCAGCACGTATGGAGCGCTACCTACAATTGTGTGCAAAAGACAATATGTTTGTTGCCAATTGTACGACACCAGCCAATATGTTTCATTTGCTGAGACGTCAAATGAAAACTAAATTTAGAAAACCGTTAGTGGTCTTTACTCCAAAAAGTTTGTTGCGCCATCCTAAAGCTGTTTCTGCTAAAAGAGATTTGACAAACGGAAGTTTTCAAGCAGTAATAAGTGATCCTGATGTCAGCCCAAAGGAAGTAAAAACGGTAGTAATTTGCTCAGGTAAATTTTATTACGACTTGGAGCAGGAACGAGAAAAAAGGGGCCGAATGGATGTTGCCCTGATTCGGATCGAACAATTATTCCCTTTACCAATTAAAGAAATAGAACAACATATGGCTCAGTTTCCCAATACATCAGATTGGGTTTGGGCGCAAGAGGAACCACGCAATATGGGAGCTTGGAGTTATCTGTTATTGCAATGGGAAGCAGCGACTAAATTTAGACCTGCAAGTAGAAGGTATTACGGTGCTCCAGCAGCAGGTAGTGCGATGCGTTTTCAAAGAAGACATCAACAGGTGATCGATTATGTTTTTGATCCCTCACAAGACAATTTTATTAGAAAAGTAAAGAAGTAAATCATGATTTTAGAAATGAAAGTTCCCTCTCCGGGCGAATCGATTACAGAAGTTGAAATTGCCCAGTGGTTAGTAGCGGACGGAGATTATGTCGAAAAAGATCAAGCGATAGCAGAAGTGGATTCTGACAAAGCCACTTTAGAGCTTCCAGCAGAGGTCAGTGGAATGATAACGCTTAAAGCAGAAGAAGGTGATGCAGTTGAAGTAGGAGCTGTAGTGTGTTTAATAGATACGGAAGGAGAAGCCGCGGCTGGAGCCACAACCACAGCTAGCTCAGCGGCACCAGCGGCTGTAGAGTCTGCCCAAAAAATTCCACCACCTGAAAAATCCAATACTTACGCCTCAAAAACTCCTTCCCCAGCAGCTCGTAAAATCATTGCAGAGAAAGGTGTGGATGCTGCTTCAATTCAAGGAACGGGAAGAGGTGGAAGAATAACCAAAGAAGATGCCGTTAAGGCAGTTCCTTCAATGGGATCGCAACCCGACTGGGGTGATCGCGGTCAAGACCGATCTAAACTTTCAATGCTCAGAAGAAAAGTTGCCGAACGACTTGTTGCTGC
>CAZOWC010000116.1:0-3884 GCA_964583375.1 uncultured Flavobacteriaceae bacterium | reverse complement strand
GATTTAATAGCTTTTGATAAGCTAGCTAAATCTTCAGCACTTATTTGGTGCAGACCATTAGAAACTGCATTGATGTATTTGACGGCGTCAAACAGATGAGCAATTAAAACAGGGCTATTAAAATCGTCATTCATAGCTGTATAGCAGCTTTGAGTCCACGATTCCAATTCAAACCCACTAGAGTTTTTACTAACCTCCAAGCTATCCAACTTTTGAAGTGCATCAACCAAACGGTGAAACCCTTTTTCAGAGGCCTCTAAAGCGCTCTCGCTTAAGTCTACAATGCTTCTGTAATGAGCTTGCATCATAAAAAAGCGAACAACCATAGGGGAGAATGGCTTATTAAAAATGCTATTTTCTCCGCTAAACATCTCGTTTGGGAGTATATTGTTACCTGTTGATTTTGCCATTTTTTTCCCTTTAAGGGTTAGCATATTGGCATGAATCCAATAATTTACAGGCGATTTTTTGTATACTGATTCTGCTTGAGCGATCTCACATTCGTGATGAGGGAATTTCAAATCCATACCGCCACCGTGAATGTCAAACTGCGTTCCAAGATATTTGGTACTCATTGCAGTACATTCTAGGTGCCAGCCAGGAAAACCATCACTCCAGGGGGAGGGCCAGCGCATGATGTGTTGAGGCTCTGCTTTTTTCCACAATGCAAAATCTTGAGGATTTTTTTTGTCAGATTGCCCATCAAGAGCACGAGAATTGTGAATTAATTCCTCGATGTTTCTGCCGCTTAATTTACCGTATGGGATGTCTTTGTTGAAGCGAAGTACATCAAAATAAACTGATCCATTAACTTCATAGGCATAGCCTTCATCCATTATTTTTTTGATCAATTCAATCTGCTCTACAATATGACCAGTAGCAGTAGGTTCTATACTGGGAGGCAAAGTATTGAATTGCTTCATAGTATCTCTAAAATCTACAGTATACCGCTGAACAACTTCCATAGGCTCTATGGATTCCAAGCGGGCTTTTTTTGCAATTCGATCTTCTCCTTCGTCAGCATCATTTTCTAAATGACCTGCATCAGTAATATTGCGGACATAGCGTACTTTATAGCCTAGATGCTGGAGGTATCTAAAGATTAAATCAAAAGAAATAAAAGTCCTACAGTTACCTAAATGGACATTGCTGTATACAGTGGGACCACAAACATACATTCCCACATGATCGGGTAAAAGGGGCTTAAAAGATTCTTTTTTTCCACTTAGTGAATTGTAAACAGCTAACGCTTGCTCCATCAGAATTTGGTATCTAATTGGATATAATCTAAAAATTCTCGCTTTTTGTCCTCTGACTTAAATTCACCACCGAATTCACTCGTCACTGTACTGCTTGCTACATCACTAATTCCTCTGGAATTAACACACAAATGCTTAGCATCGACAACACAGGCCACGTCTTTAGTACCTAAAGTGGATTGCAGCTCTTGGACAATTTGAAGGGTTAGTCGCTCTTGAACCTGAGGTCTTGTAGCGTAATATTCCACTATACGATTCATCTTAGAGAGTCCTACTACCGTACCATTTGAGATATAAGCTACATGGGCTTTCCCAACGATTGGTAATAAATGGTGTTCGCAAGTGGAGTATAAGGTAATGTTTTTTTCTACCAACATTTCACCGTATTTGTAGGAGTTTTTAAAGGTGGAGGCCACTGGTTTTTTATCGGGATGAAGACCACCAAAAATTTCATTTACATACATTTTTGCAACGCGAAGTGGAGTTCCTTTTAAACTATCATCCGTCAAGTCCATTCCCAAAGTGTCTAAAATAGCTTCAAAGTGTTTTTGAATCAGGAGAATTTTCTCTGAGTCAGTTATTTTGAAAGCATCTGCTTTTAAAGGTGTAATTGCAGAAGATGAAAAATGGTCATCCCCAGTCTGAGCGACGCTTTCATTGGTTAATTTTTCTAGTTTCATAGATTCTAAAGATGCCTACAAATATACTCAATTTCTACAAGGAAAAAAGAGTGAACAACCTATCAAAGTTTTATATTGTAGCTCAAGCTCACCTGTGAGATGTTATTGGATAGTGTGTAGGGATCGGTTAATCCCTCAGAAAACATATTAAACTTTTTAGTATTATTGAGCTGGACGAAAGACAAACTCAGAGTGTTTGAGCCAAAGTCAAGTCCTAAACCAAAAGTAAATGCATGATCTGAAGTACTGACACTTTTATGTGCGTTATTTTGATTGAGAATACCTGCTCTTAGGCTGATGTCATTAAATCGGTACTCACCACCAACTTTTATGGTTTGAATCGATACAAAAGTATTGGGTAAGCTAGACGTTAAGTTGTCCAGATATCCACTACCACTATTTCTACTCAAGACTGTGTTGGCAGGATTTTGTATGCCGTAATCTAAAGAAAGTAGACCTTTCCCACCAAAGACATAGGCAGCACTTAAGGTTGTTTTTGATGGAAGGTTAATCAGATAAGCTTCATATGAATTTATAATATTAGGGTCAATAGTTTCTTTAACAACGGAGCCTTGATCTATATAAAAGGAAGAAACCTTCTGCTTAGTTTGATCTGAAATTTCAAAGAATTGAGGGGAATCATACGTCAACCCCAACCTCAAGTTTTTAAGTCGGACTATGGCTCCGATTTGAACAGAAACACCCTGTCCAAAACTGCTAAGTCCATTTTCAAAATCTATATTGTAAACTGGAGATTCACTATTTTGATCTGTTTCATTAAAGCTTTGATCAAAATGATATTCTATTTTATGAAGGTTTAAATTGATACCCAAGTGCAATATATTTTTATACAATCCACTAAAATTCAATGCTGTTTTTCTGTGTGAACCCTTCGATAAAATATCTAATCTGTGGTCTAGCTTTCCATATTCTACATTTGAATAATATTGAGTTTCTCCATCTTCTAAACTAAATGGATTAATGATGTAAGATTGATAACCCAAAAACGCTTGTTGTGCTGCAAAACTGTTCTCTTCACCTAAAACACGGTAGACCTCTTCTATAGTTTCTCCTTCGTAGAGAGGAAGGTTTTCAAAGTTTAAACCATCAGCAAAATGAAGAAAATAAGTATCAATACCCCTTGAATTTATTCCTGAAACTAAGGCCTTATAATCAAACTTGGAAACTCTGTGGCTATTAATTCCTGTAGCGAGACGTGTCCATGAACTTTCAGGATTTGTATTGTTAAAAATAAACATGGCTCCTATCTGATCGAACTTTAAGTTGTTGTCTTCTTTATTGGTTCTGCTTCCAAAATAGGAGCTTTCAATTGAACTGTTGACGTAGTTTAATGTACCTCCAAATTCGGAATGAAGAAAAACAGAAGAACCTGCTGGATTCATTGAAACTGCTGTCAGATCTCCTCCAAGCGCACCAAAGGCACCTGCCATACTATTGTATCGTGCAGAACCGTTTAATTCTTCTGACAGAAAGACCGTTACATCATTAACTGTCTGAGAAACAGATATTTGCATAAAAAGTAGAGCCATAAGTAGTATATAAAAATTACGCATGGGTGTTGTAATAAATTTTGAGATTATGGGTTTCTTCGACCGCTGGATGAACTTCTACCACTACTGGAACTTGAGGATCTTGAACTCCCTGAATTGTACGATCGGGAGGTTGAAGAACTCCTCCTGTAGCTAGAGCTACCTTGATGTGTTCTTCTTGAGCTGTTGTTATTATTGTAGCTGTTATTTCCATTCACCCTTCTTGGAGGTTGGGTAGAAGTACGTTTAGGCGTTTGGGAACTTCTGTTTACCGCTGGTCGTCTATTATTTGTCCTAGGCGAGGTTGTATTAACTCTGGTTCGATTTCCTAATCCATAACGCGATTGAGTAAATCTCCCTCTTGAATTTGTTTGAGACCCTTTAGGTGAATTAGT